>JBBUEJ010000028.1:0-6160 GCA_038056955.1 Patescibacteria group bacterium | reverse complement strand
AGGAGAAGGCGTTTGTCCCCAGTGTAGTCCGATTTACTCATTCCCTAGTAATTGGAAGCCGAGCTTGCAATTACGTCGAATCTCACAAGTAAGAAAAAATATTTTCTTACTTGTTTCACTTCTAGTAATTGTGCTATAATATCAATAATAAAGAATTCATAGTGAGTTTCGCCACTTGTCATTCTGAGCAAAGCGAAGAATCCCTTATCGTTTGCGCATAATGACCTCGGGAGGGATCCTTCATTGCATTCAGGATGACAGGCTGAAAACAATCTCGTATTTTTGGCCGAGTTAAAGCAAAAATTCGAAATAACTCACTATCAGTTATACATGATTTCAAGGGAATATGTTGGCGGCGGCGCGTCGTATGTTACCGCGCCTTATATGCCCAATGCCAATTTTCATACATTCAAATTTACGGTAGATGCCGACGGCAATGCCAAATGGTTTCGCGACGGTATAATGAAAAATAGTTTTGATGGATTTCCGGTCGGGGATTATATTGTCTCGTTTTCCGCATCCGGTCGTAATTTGCCAGTATATTCCACAAGCACGGCTACCTATTATCACAATGTTGATAATATTCTGGTTACCACTCCTTAGTTTCACACCCCGTTAATTATATGATCAAAAACAAAAAAATGTTTTGGGTTATTTTTACCACAACGATGCTGTTGTTGTTCGCGGGCTCCATTTTGATTTCGTTCACCAATGAATGGGGATATGAAAAAGTATTTTTGTCCAAGGATCACCAACTTGATATTTGCGAGCGTTGTCAAAAGGATTATGGCAATCTACGGATAGAAGTTGGGAAAGTGAGAGAGGGTGATTATTTGGATGCCAACGAAACCAAACAACATGGCGATATTGCGGAGTTATCAATGTCTGTGCGCGGCTATAGTTCAAAAAATAAGACGATGGATGTTTATGAAGGCCAAAATTTTACAATTGATAAGTATGATATTTTGGTAGAAAAAATTGATATTGGCGTTAAGGCGGGGCCCAGACTGATTGGCGCTGCCATGGGTGGTATTACATTAAAAATTTCTCCGTTATGAAAAAAATTATTGTTATAATTATTGTTTCAGTCGCTTTATTATTTACAGGGTATCTTCTCTATCGTTATTTTTTCTACACCTGTTGCGCGCCGCCACCCCAATCCGTGTTAACCGACTCCCAATCAAACGATTCCGTCTTGAACGACCCTGATTTGTTGTATGCCAAACGCGCCACCATCGGTCTTTGCCGCACAAAGTCCGGGAGCGGAGGCAGTTGCCATTTTAACACTTATTTATACAAGTCAGGCAAGCTGATTATAGAATCAGGCGAGTTGGCCGTGATGGAGGAGTCGGGTGGAGAAAAAGCAACCGCTTACCCGGCTATCCAAAAAGAGTTGGACAAAAGTTTGATGGACAAAATAACCAGGCAAATCCGAGATTCCATAATCATGAATAAATCGTGTAAATTAGACATGGCCGCGGCACAGATGGTCTCGGATCTTTATATTAGTTATTTCGTTAATCTGGACGGCATAAAGAAACGAGTCAGATTTCCCGTTTGCGAATCAGAATTCAATGCAATAGACAAATTGATTGATGCGGCCGTATGAAACTTCAAAATAAATTTATATTTCAAACGTTTGCGCTTGGCGTTGCCGGCATCATTATAATTGCCGGAGGCATCGGTTTTTGGTCACTGCGTCTTACGCGCGCGGCGGAAACTGTTCCGGTTGTCAAACAATTCGGAGACATGAAATTTATCATAGAGCCGGGCCATTCGGCATCTGATAAAGATTTAAAGGCGCTACAAAGAATATTTAGCCAGATTCGGCCTTCTTTGGAAAATTACTCTGATTTTAGTTATGACGATATTATCATAGATATTGGCGCGGTTACCATTGAAGGCGCTTTTGGAGAGGCTGTTTTGGAAACAAAAAAATTGAGAATGGCTTCGGCATCTCCGGATTTGCACTATGTTTTTGTTCATGAATTATGCCACTTTCCCCAGTTGCCGTTAAATTATCCGCCGTGGTTTAAGGAGGGCCAAGCATTCAATTGTCAAAGAGAACTGCACCTGCTAGCGGGGATTAAACCGACGACAGAGAATTCTTTTGACGAGTGGCTGCGATCGACTCTCATTCCGAATGTGCAGGCAGATCTGGCGACTTGGCAATATGATAATCCATCAGTTGGTTTAAACGGTTCGGTGCTCTCCTACTTCTTTATGAAAGACGTTTTGAAAGAAGTTGATTTAGCTCAATTTTACCGCAAAGCTCGGGAAGATTTTAAGGGATACATCGGGGAATTGCCTAACGACGCCGTCATCTGCAAAATGAATGAGATCGCAAAAAAGGATTTAATACCTCTTTTTAAAAAAAATGGTTTTAAGCTAGAACCTTGCTCCGATAAAACCTACAACTTTTTGAAGTCCGATTCGGCTACTCCGGGCGGTTTAGCTGTGCTAGTGATGGCCGGGTTTTGGGGCGCGGTTATCATTGTTATCGTCATAGTTATTAAAAGAAAAAAACGCGCTAAACTATGAAAAAGCTTTACCTCGTTTTAAAAATTTTGATTATTTTGGCGGCTTTAATCGCGGTGGGCTATTTAGCGACCACGCCTGACAGCGAGGTTATTTTGAAGCGGCCGTGGTT
The DNA here is from genome assembly GCA_038056955.1 of Patescibacteria group bacterium. GTDB lineage: Bacteria > Patescibacteriota > Patescibacteriia > Magasanikbacterales > GWA2-37-8 > XYD2-FULL-39-9. The sequence goes on along the minus strand of JBBUEJ010000028.1, from coordinate 3,510 downwards.
TGAAAAGACCGGCGATACTGATTATAACATTTCAAAAAAAGTTTATTCCGGAGATATCTGGGAAGTGTATAAGGATGGCAGAAAAGTGCTGTGGCTTCAAAATGAGCCGGGATTTTTGATTAGCGCCGCGATTTTGCCGGCTGGAACCGAACCGGCCAAGCACCAGTTTGTAAATGCCAAAGCATTAGATCCGTTGGAAGAAAATAATCTGCAAAAACTCCTTGCGCAATCTCAAGGCTTTGAAGAATATCTCTATCTTCTTGATAAGAGCGGCTATATTTTGAAAATGGCGGGAAGCACGCTGACTATACGCAGCAATACTCAAGGCCAATACGGAGGTGATCTACGCATCGGCGCAGGCAATATCGGAATACACGATTACGAAATAGACGGCGTAAAGAAAACCGGACTCACGGCGACGTTGTGGGTATCAGTTCGCGACAAAAGCGCGGAGAACAAAACCATCACGGTTTATATCGGGCAGAGTTTTGAGATAAATAAATATAAAATCACCGTACACGATATTCAGGGTGAATTAGTAACTTTGCGCATTTGGGACGTTTCTAAATAAAAATATGTATAAATTAAAATTAAAAAAAAATTTGGCGCTGGCTTTTTTAATATCATCAATTCTTTTCTTATCAGTTTTTGCCGCCATTGATTTTGTTTTTGCCCAAACAGCTCCGAGTGATTGCGAAACTTTCTCTGAGTGTGATGGCAAGTGTAATACGGCTTTCCCCGAATCATTCTGCGATCCTGTCTACCACAATGGCAAATATAGTCACAGCGTCTGTGGCTATAGAACAGAGCAATATTATGCCTGTCGAAAAACGTGCGTTGGGAAACCAACCGAATGCGCAAGGCCAGCGTGCCCGGCAAATTCATCTTATAGCAATGGGCAATGCAATTGTAATGCCGGCTATTGGATGTTTAAAGATATGGCGTGTGTAACCAAGGATGAATGGTGTGGCAGAACCTATGGTTATAATTCGCACGAAGCAAACGGGGAGTGTCCTTGCGATGCCGGTTACACGTTTCTTAATGGCGCATGTGTAACCGATAATGAATGGTGCAAGGCCACTTACGGTGAGGGTTATTTTAGAGAAGGCAATCTTTGCGCATCAAAATCGCAACCGGCTCAAGGTCAGACTTCGCCTAAAACAATCATTAATATTCAAAAAACTCCGGCCACGCAACCATCTCAAAAAACTCAATCGGCAAAAAAAACTCCGCCGCCGCGAAAGTTGACCAATCAGGAAATGCTGGCCAGAGTTAAATTGTGGGAGGGAGTGTTGGAATATGACCACAAAGACGCGCAACAGTCCGTGGAAGCGATGTGGGATATGCTAGCGGCGGCCATGGGCCGGCCAACGCGAGCGATGTTAAATCAGCGAGCCAAAATCAAGCGCGATGCCGCCGACAAAGAATTTAAAGAAGCGGCTCGGGACGGTCGGATAAGAAATTCGGCCACGCGCGAAAACATAAGAAAAATGTATTATGATTCCTGGCTGGACAATCCATTGGATAAAAAGACGGAAATGATGATGGCTGTTTTTGAAAAAGATAAAGGAAATAGGGATACAGCGGATGTGTTTGAGAAGTTCGCGTATATGAACCTGGGCCAAAAAGAGCGCAACACCCTGGCCGCGGCGGTAAATCGGGCTAGAGAGTCAATGGGTGAAAAACTGATGCGGGAAGAAGTGAATAGAACGCTTTTAAAAAAGCAATTGGATGCGTCGTCTTTTATGAATCAGCTTAGGCAAAATGTTAATGACGCGATTGGCGAAGCCAAAGAAACCGCCAAGGACGCTTGTTATGGAGTTAGCGCGTGCGACTGGGCGTGGGCGAAAAAAGTGGGAATAATAACCGAGGCGCAAAAGCTTTCCCGGGAAGTTCGCGAAGTAATGAACGAGCCCATAAAAAAAACTTTTGGGTTTGATTGGGGAGCGACAATAAAATCATTATATGGAAAATAAAGAACAAAAACCAACCGGCGGGCGCGGGAAGAAAATTTTAATCTACATCATTGTCGGCTGGTTTGTCTTGGGCGTGGCATCGTCACTGATTATTTCTTTTGTTGTTCCCATCATACCTAAAGATTGTGCCACCACGGAGTGTTTTGTCGAGGCCGCGAATAATTGCCGAAATGCCAAGCTGGAGGTGGTGGACGACGCGGATATGCTTTGGCGTTATCGCGCGGCCGCGTTCTGCGGCGGTTTTGAAAAGATATTAGTTGTCTTAAACGATAAAGAGACCGCGCGAATGAAAGAATTGCTCGAAGGCAAGAGTTTGTCTTGTGATTACATTAAAGGGAATTTTGATAAAAGATGGCTTATAACTTCTATTTTTGGTCTTGAAAATTGCCAAGGAGAATTAAAGGAAATACTCGGCCAGCTGTTATTTTTGATCCAGTAAAATATAGACAAATTAATTTTATCCACAGCCCTCTCTTGATTTGCTATACATTCTCATATAAAGAAGTGTATAATGCAGGCAATTCCCAATTGTTCCCGCCCCTATAAGGGGAGGGACAGAGGGAGGGGTTAATTTTAATAAAAAAATTATGTGGCGGATTTTAAAAAAAATATTGATTGTTATTTTGGTCATAGGTGGCGCCCTGGTGCTGTGGGCGCTGATTGATTCTTTTTATCAGGCTTGGCAGGGTTATAAATGGCAAAAACAAACTGATAAATTTCAGAACGCTTTAGAACAGCCGTACAAAGAAGACACTTATGGCGGTAAAACCCCGGAGGAAACCTGGGGTATGTTTTTGGATGCCTTAAAGAAAGGGGATATTGATTTGGCCAGTAAATATTATGATGTGGCGCATCAGGAAAAAGGAAAAGAATTGATATTAAAATTAAAACAAGAAAATAAATTAGATGATTGGATCAAAGAATTAGAAGGATTGAAAAAGAGCAGCAGAGAAGCGTTAGAAGGCGAGGCAAATTATTATTATGATTATTTTGATGAAGAGTTTAAACGAATTCTTTCTGCGCCAGTAGTTTTTTATCTCAACCCATACACAAAAGTCTGGAAGATTATCTACTAGTCTATGAAACTGAAGCTGACGGTAGTGACTATTTTGGGAGGATTGGTTTTTAGTTTGCCAATTTTTGCTTATTCGCCATTTTACACTCATCCGGATTTAACCGAAGAAATGGCCAAGCTGTTTAATTTCAAAAATTCTACGGCTGGTTTTAATATCTCCGCGCCAGAAATACAATGGCTAAGGCAAGGCGCCATAGACGAAGATGACGCGCCGCGTTGGGTAAACCATTTTTATGACCCCACCAATAAAGTGGGCTGGTCCGGCAAGCATTTTGGCACCCTTACTCCGGAAGAGGGGTTAAAATTTGGCGCGGATTTTGCTCCCAAGCCGCCCATGGCTTCGGTTGATTGGGTGGTGGACCAGGCATCCCAGGCCTTATATGGCAATCAGCAGGGCAATCAGACCTGGCAAAAAGCCGTGAAGTCATTTATTGATGGCGATAAAAAATCCGCTTTTAT
>JBBUEJ010000027.1:0-1843 GCA_038056955.1 Patescibacteria group bacterium | reverse complement strand
GGGGGTGACATTTCTATTTGGGTATGGGGTGACATTATCACTTGGGGGCGACAATGAAGAAAAATGGCTTGCAAATGTTTTCTGATTGATTTAAGATACAAAATCAAACAGGAGAACAATCGTGAGGACAAACAAAAAACTAGAGAATCCATTTGATATGGAACGATGGCTTCGGCAGACGATTAACGGTGACGCGGGAGCCCGCCTTACAAACACAAATACCATCGTTAACCGCCTTGGAGAGATGTTGGGTAATGTTGGGGCCGGTGGAGTGATTGCGGGAAAAAATGGCACAGACGGGATTGCGCGCTGGGCGCCTTATCCCGGCGTATCATTTGAAACCGTAACCCATCATTTGTTAAAACAAATGATCATTACCCATATCATGTTGAAAATTGAAGAGGATCACGAGAATCCTCGTGAATTGCGCGCCGACAAACTTCTTTCGTGCGCGTTGACCCATGATTTGTCCGAAATCATCGGCACTGATGTCAACTACCATCAGAAAAATAAAAACGCCAATACTCGAGTGCACCACAAAAGAAGAGACAGTTTGGCGCATGCCCAGGTAATATCCGGACTCCGTCCAGAATGGCGTTCTTACATTCCGGCGCCACCCGATATCAATGATGAGTACCCGGAAATAGAAAAATTATTTTGGAATTGCGCAGAGTTGGTTGGATATTGCCTTTTTATGCTGGAAGAGGTCCGGTTGGGGAATATCGGTAATCAGCACATGGTTTCTTTTCATGATGATGTACAAAAATACATTACGCGTTTGGAGGAAAAATCAAAAGCCTTTGCCAGTGTGCGCGAGTTTTTGGATGTAGAGATCTTGCCTAAATGGCAACGGCTTGCGGCAAAGGTGGAGAAAGCAAGAGATAAGTTGAAGAAATAATACGGCACTTATCCGTCTCGCAGCTGCGGGACGGATTTATTTTTTTATGATATAATATGGACAATATGTCCAAACGTCGAAGACGTAAATTAACCCTCGCAGAAAGGGTAAATTTGAATCCTGATATTAGCCGCGGGCTTTTGGCTTTGCTCTTATTTATTTTGGGCGGATTATCCGCGCTTAGCTTTTTTTCTTTGGCCGGAGTGGCCGGACAGTTTATTGACTCACTGCTGGCCATTACTTTTGGGCAAGTGCGTTATGTTTTTCCCATTGTTCTCATTCTGGTGGCAATTCTCATGATAAGAGACATGGAATACGAATACCGCCCCACCCACTGGCTCGGATCAATTTTATTTATATTTAGTTTTAATGGCTTAGTGCATTTGCAAAAACTGCCGGACGAAATGTACAATCTGGCTACCCAAGGATATGGCGGCGGTTTTGTTGGCTTGGCGCTGGCCTGGCCACTCCACAAATACATCGGCTATTGGGGCGCGGTTATGTTGTTAGCCGGTTTGCTGTTGGCTGGAATTATATTTTTATTCAATACTTCTTTAGCGCAAATTGTTGACCTTCATAAAAAATTCTTTTTATTGCTGGGCTGGTTTGGACAAAAAATTATTTCTTTTTTTGCCATGTTTAAAACTGACAAAGTGAAATTTCAAATAAAAGGGGATTACCGGAAAAATGATGAAGATGGTGAATTTGGTAAAAATGATGCGGATGAAATAGCCGAGGAAGAAAAACGGGTTTTCCAACAACGAACGCTAATCAAAAAAGATGAAGATGAAAGACAAGTGGAAGAAGAAATAGAAGAAGTGCCGGAAGACAGAGGTATTCCCAAACCCATTATTCGTGATTTGCCTCCAATAGACCTATTGTACACTTCCAAAACCAAACCAACTTCCGGAGACATAAAAAGCAACGCCGAAGTTATTCGCGATA
>JBBUEJ010000026.1:0-6072 GCA_038056955.1 Patescibacteria group bacterium | reverse complement strand
TGTGGATAAGTTTTATTTATCTTACACCTCTACTTTCAACCCAAAGCTGGCCGCCATAGCTTTCACTCCCAAATCTCCCATTAATCTTTTGGCCAGCGCAGCCGACGCCGCCGGTTCGCCATGAGTAAGTAAAATTTGTTTAGGCACAGAAGACCCGCCGCCCACCCAATCTAAAAGTTTATCCTGATCACCGTGCGCTGACAACGCGCCAATGGCTTTGACATGACAGCGCACCGGAATTTTTTCTCCCATTATTTCCACAGGAGAATCACCATTCAAAATTTTTCTGCCCAAAGTATTTTGCGATTGATAACCAACTATAAGCAAAGTGTTTCTGGCATCGGATAAATAACGCATAGCATGATGCACAATGCGGCCGCCGTTCATCATACCGGCGCCGGCAATAATTATTTTTGCCCCCGGCATTTCATTTATTTTTTTTGATTCTTCTTTGGTGGCGGTCATCATCAACCCCGGAAAATCAAACAACTCATCGCCTTTTTTAAATAAACGGGTTGCTTCCGCGTCATAATACTTTGGATACTTTAAATAAATTTTGGTAGCTTTGATGGCCAATGGGCTATCCAAAAAAATTGGCGCGCGCGGCAACTTATGTTTACGATCCACTAAATCGTTTAAATCATAAATTAACTCCTGTGTTCTTTCCAAAGAAAAAGACGGAATCATTAACACCCCGCCCTTGCTAATGGCGCTAGAAATTAAATTTTCCAAAATTTCCTGGCGTTCCAACACAGATTCATGCAACCGATCGCCATAAGTTGACTCGCAAACCAAAACATCCACACCGCCGGGCAAAGTATCGGTATCGCGTATAATCGGGGCGTTTATGTTGCCAATATCGCCCGAAAAAACCACCTTCTTACCCTCGGCCTCTACTTCGACATATGCTGAACCAAAAATATGGCCGGCATCATAAAAAGTAAAACTAACATCCGGAGCCAGAAAAAATTTGGCATAATAATCTACCGCTTTAAATTTCTGCATTACTTTTGCGATATCAATACTATCGTATAAAACTGGTTTGCCAAAATGACGCTGATTGTAAAGCATTATTTGCAGGGCGTCTTCCAAAATCAATTCGGTTAATTCTACTGTCGGTGGCGTGGCAAAAAAATGTCCCTCATAACCGTTTTTTACCAACAATGGCAAACGGCCCACATGATCTAGGTGCGCGTGCGTGACTATTACTCCGGAAAGTTCCGCGGGATTAAACAACAGCGGATCTCTGTTTTTGTCTTCATTAAATTGGCTGCCCTGAAACATGCCGCAGTCAACTAAAAATTTTTTGCCACCGGTCGTAAACATGTTGCACGAACCGGTTACCTCTCCCGCCGCGCCATAAAAAATAAGTTGCATACAAAAACAAGTATAACAAAAAAAATAAAAATAAACAATTAAATAAGCACCCGGCGCGAACCGAGTGCTGGAAAACTTTACTATTTGACCATAGCCACAGCCGCTTTTGCCCGCAGACCGGGGATGCGCACTTTGTCTTCGCGCAGTAGCGCCACGACCGCGTCCCAAATCCCACAAGCGGCCACATATCCATAAAACTCATTCACTTCTATCTTTCCGGCAAACGAGTCAATTATGTGGGAAGCGCGTATCTTGTTCCCTCCTATATTTATTTCGGTAAGCGTTCCGTTAACAAAAAACAGGATCAAAAAGAGCGGGTCGGTTGTCCTATTATGTAAAAACTGTACCATCAAGCTTTCCAAAGTTATGGAAATTTCCGCGACTGCTACCGCAGACCGCACTCGCTGTGGTGTGAGGTTATCGGGAATATCACCTTGCGAAACTCGACTTTTTAGCTCTGCAGAAATCGGAGCGCTTAAGGTCTGACGAGCCGAATCAGACAGCTTTGCCAGCACCGCGTCGCCGGCCGTCAGCAGATCGCTGTGCGCTCTCTTGATTACTTGTGATTCGGTTTCCGCCTGATACTCTCCGGAAACACGTTCAATAACTAGCAAATCGCTGAAGTCGTCTGGCTGTTGAGGTTTGTCGGGTTTTTGTTTGCCGTAAGCAACTAAATAAACACGATACCAAACGATCACCGCGCCAACTACTACTAGCCAAAATAACGCATACAAAATTACCACCATCTTCTACTTCTTTTCTGAAGTTTCAGCCGGCATTTTTGTGGCTCTAATGCCCGGAATGCTCACCAGATTCTCACGCAGAATCTCAATAATGCTTTGCCAAATCGCAATGGCCGCGGCTAAATTTACTCCGGTACAGTATCTAATACGCGAAATCACATAACGAACAGCAAAAACTTGTTTGCCAGCGGTAAGCTCGCCGGCGCTCTCATTAAGAACCACCGGATGAGGCGGCTTGATTCTATAATCAAACTCAAACATCAAAGCCCAAAGAGCTAGCGTAGCCTCTGCAACTGCTGTAGCGGCTCTTACCCGTTCGGGTGTAAGATTTTCCAAATTATCGCCTTGCGATAACCAGTCTGCTCGGTCACACGAAACCAAAAAACCAAGACAGTCGCGAATATCAGCTGGCAATTTTCTTAACACCGCATCGCCAGCGACCAACAGCTCGGATTGCACTTTTGCCGCGGCTTTAAACCCAGTTTTTGATTTGGACAGTTCGACGGGAACATGCTGGATCAAAAGCATATCCCTATTTTCAGTGTCCGCAAACTTATCCGCCAAAGCTTCCAAACTTAGAAGGATTGAATCCTTCTTAGGTTGGACTTGTCCTGGTGTAGCGGAGCGGGGTCGGATTGCTTCTTTTGGCCTAGACGGCCACCACGCGCGCACAGTGACTATGCAGGCAATCACTAACAAGACAGCCATCGCCAACATAAACAAAACAAAGCTGAAACCCATGTTGTTCCTCCTTTTTGGCTACTCAATCAAGCAAAGTCATCCTAACATAAACGATTTAAGACAACAAGAGAATTCACAAAAACAAAATTTTCTGTTACAATACTTTCAACAAAATCATATGCGACGCAACCTAAACAATGTTGAAATAGTAGAACCGCCGATTGGGGAACTGACCAAAAAATATTCTGCCTTTTCCGCCATCAAACGCACTTGTTTTACCGGGTGCGGTTGTTTGGTTGTGCTCATCATCGGCATCACCGTTTTTCTGCGGCTGGCTTTGGGCAGCGGACCGCAAACATTACAAAAAGTACCTGGTAATTTCCCCGACGATATACCAGTATACGACGAAGACAATATTGAACAAATAACTTTTGTGTCTGGAAAATATAAAAACCGGGGCATAGAAATTGCCGCTTTTTTTCCAAAAATAATTCTATCGCCGCTTTTTCTGACTTTAAATAAAAATGAACAGGATACAAATGACGCGGGAAAACTGGCTTCCGTAAAAAATTTGTGGAAAATAATCAGCGCGCCGGTAAGCGATCACCGCGACACGGCGCAAATAGAATGGAGAAATCTGAATGCCGAACCGTCATTTATAATAAATTATTACAAAACTGAATTAAGAAAAACGGACTATAAAATAGATGTGGAAAGCGAAGGAAAAGCCGTCCGGCAATTTTCTTTCAGTAAAGATACTATTACCGGCTCTGTGTACGTGGAAGGCAATGAAGAATTAAAACCCGGCACCGATTATGTAGTGCTGACTGTAAACCTGCCTTAATAATTATGCTAAAAATTCTCAACGACCAATCCAAATCCATAACCGGCGCCGCCATTATTATTTCCGGCGCCACTTTGGTTAGCCGGTTAGTGGGGTTATTGCGCGATCGGATTTTTGCCCATTACTTTGGCGCCAGACCGATAATGGACGCTTATTACGCCGCTTTTAAAATTCCGGATTTAGTTTATAACCTGCTTATTATTGGCGCGCTAAGCGCGGCCTTTATCCCCGCCTTTACCAAACTATTTAATAACAGCGAAAACAAGTCACCGGCCTGGAAATTAGCCAACAATGTTTTAAATATTACCGCTGTTTCTTTAGCCGTAGTCAGCGCTCTCGGTATAATTTTTACTCCCGCCCTGGCCCCTCTTATCGCCCCGGGTTTTAGCTCGGCGTCCAAAGAAATGGTAATTAGTTTTACCAGGATAATGTTTGGCTCTACTATTTTGCTTGGCCTATCCATGGTAATTGGCGGTGTCTTGCAGTCCTTGCGCGCTTTTTTTCTATATTCGCTGGCGCCGATATTTTATAACGTGGGAATTATAATCGGAGCCACCGTACTAACACCTATTTTGGGTGTAAGTGGTTTGGCCTGGGGAGTAGTGTTAGGCGCGTTCTTGCATTTTAGTCTGCAAATTTACAGCGCTTACGCCAACGGCTATCGCTGGCGTTGGTACTTAAACTGGCGCGACAAAGAAGTTAAACTAATGGGCAGACTGATAATTCCCCGCACTCTAGGGTTAGCTATCAGCCAATTAAATTTGGTTATTATTACCATACTAGCTTCTTTTCTGCCCGCGGGCAGTGTGGCTGTATTTCATTTTGCCAACAATTTACAGGCCGTGCCCATTGGCATTATCGGTATTCCTTTCGCCCTGGCGGTTTTCCCTGTGTTGTCTATGGCCGCGGCGCAAAATAATATTCAGGAATTTATCAAAAATTTATCTTCCACTATTCGCCAGATTTTATTTTTAATAATTCCCTTCTCCATTATAATCCTGCTGTTACGGGCGCAAATTGTGCGCGTGGTTCTGGGAACCGGAAAATTTGATTGGACTGCCACCATAAATACTGCCGACACTCTGGCTTTGTTTTCTCTTAGTTTATTTGCTCAAGCTTTAATTCCGGTAATTGCCCGCGCTTTCTACGCCCTGGCCAACACCAAAACTCCATTTGTTGTTGGGGTGATTTCCGAATTATTCAGCATTATCGCCGCTTTAATTTTAATGAAGCCGCTCGGCGTGGCCGGTTTGGCTTTGGCATTTTCTATCGGATCCATATTAAACTTTTCTATTTTAACAATTGCGCTAAGAAGTAATTTAAAAAGCATTGACAGCGAAAAAATACTCTCATCTTTCTTCCGCATTATTTTGGCCGCCATTCCTATGGCTTTGGTTATCCAATTTTCCAAGTATCCTTTGGCCAAAATTTTTGACCAAACCCGTTTTTTTGGCATCCTCGGACAAGGCGCCGTGGCCAGCCTGCTTGGTCTGGCAATTTACTTATTAATATGCTACCTTTTGAAGGTGCCGGAGCTAATGCAATTAAAAGAAAGCTTGGCGCGCCGCTGGCTGCAAACCAAAAATTTGCCTATCGCGGAATCTATAATCGAAATGAGTGAGTAAAATGGATTGACGGCAGTTGTGCCAAACTTGCTTGGCTACAATCTGACGGCAAAGCATTTTCGAGCGAATGAGTTTATATGCGGCGAGGCCCCTATATAGCAATAATGAATAATAATATTCGTAATTTTTGCATAATTGCCCACATTGATCATGGCAAGAGCACCATGGCCGATCGTCTTTTGGAATTTACCGGCACCGTGGCCCACCGAGACATGCAAGACCAGCTTTTGGATTCTATGGATCTGGAAAGGGAAAGAGGGATTACGATAAAATTAACTCCCGTACGGATGAACTACAAAGAATATATTTTGAATTTAATTGACACCCCCGGCCATGTTGATTTTAATTACGAAGTTTCCCGTTCTCTGGCCGCAGTAGAGGGGGCAATACTTTTAGTAGACGCCAGCCAGGGGGTACAAGCGCAAACCATTGGTAATTTGTATTTGGCGATTGAGCAAAATTTAAAAATCATTCCGGTGATTAATAAAATAGACATGCCCGCCGCCAATGTAGAAAAAACCAAAGCGGAAATTCTGCATTTGCTGGGTTGCGGGCCAGAAGAAATTATTTTGGCCTCCGGCAAAACCGGCCAGGGCGTGGAAGAAATTTTAAAAGCGGTTATTGACCGCCTAAATCCCCCGCCGGATACCAGCGATAAGCCCACCCGCGCCTTAATTTTTGATTCTGTTTACAATGACTACAAGGGCGTAATCGCTTCGGTAAAAGTTGTGGACGGAGAATTAAAAAAAGGCGACAAAATATTTTTAATCGGCACCAGAACGCCGGCGGAAATTTTGGAAGT
>JBBUEJ010000025.1:0-20434 GCA_038056955.1 Patescibacteria group bacterium | reverse complement strand
TGGTAATTTTTGAAGGCGTTGCCGGACTTAACGCTCTGCGAGCCAGTAAATCTTTGGTGGTAGGGCGTTGGTGGCCGATAGTGTGGAGACTGGCTATTACGACCGTTGTTTTTGGATTTTTAAATTCCGCGCTTGCTTACGTATTGGCCTATTTGATCAGACTGCTGCCATTACCGGTATTTATCCAATCCGCTTCCGCCAGCGCTCTCGCTTCTTTGGTGGGCGCCGTCGTCGCTCCGCTTTCAGCCGGAGCTGCTTTAATTTTATATCAAAGCGCTAAACAAAACCCAATAACACAACCAACACTTCCTCCAAGCGTATCATAAATAAATGTATGCTCAAACTTCAAGCGATTATCGGCATGGAGGTGCACGTAGAGCTTAAAACCAAAAGCAAGATGTTTTGCGCTTGCAAAAATGACCCCGATCGCGCGGAACCAAACACCAATGTCTGTGAAATTTGCCTGGCTCACCCTGGCACTTTGCCGGTGCCAAACAAAACCGCCATTGAATGGGCGGCAAAAATCGCCAAGGCTTTAAATTGTCGCATAAACACCGACAGTAAATTTGACCGCAAACATTATTTTTATCCTGACCTGCCCAAAGGTTATCAAATCTCCCAATACGATCAACCCATCGGTGAGCATGGCAATATAGACTTAGAATTTTTACCGGGAAAAAATATCCGCGATAATGCCAAAATCGGCATAACCCGCGTGCATCTGGAAGAAGATACGGCCAAGCTTTCGCACGCTTCCGCGAATAAAACACTGGTGGATTTTAATCGCGCCGGTGTGCCTTTGGTAGAGATTGTTTCCGAACCGGACATCGCCAGCGCCGCCGAAGCCAAAGCTTATTGCCAGGAATTGCAGATGATTTTTCGTTACCTGGACGTCAGCGATGCGAACATGGAAAAAGGCCATATGCGCTGTGAAGTAAATATTTCGGTTCAAGAAGTTGGTAAATTTATAAATGATCATGGTGTTATCAAACCCAAAGCCGGATATACCCTAAACCATAAAGTAGAGGTAAAAAATATAAATTCATTCCGGGCGGTGGAAAAAGCCATTGAATTTGAAATTCAAAGACAAACCACCATAATAGAAAAAGGTGAAACCTGGCCACAACAAACCCGCGGCTGGGATGAAAATACCGGCGGAACCGTTATGCAGAGAGCCAAAGAAACGGCCGCTGATTATCGCTACTTCCCCGAACCGGACATTCCTCCTTTTCATCCGGAAAAAATCGCTGGCAATTTAGATTTGCCCGAATTACCGCAGGCTAAACGCGCCCGCTTCCGAGATGAATACAGTTTTTCATACACGGATGCGGAAATTTTGTCTGCCGATCCGCACTGGTCCGGCTTTACCGAAAAAATAATGAGCGAACTTACAGAATGGCTCCATGATTTTAAAGCAGGCAAACACGACGATCATCTCTCCGCGCAATTGGCGCGCCTGGCCGGCGGCTGGATTACCAGCAAACTAATGGGCGCCATGGCTGAAAGAAAAATTGATATTAAAATTTTGAAATTAAAACCGGAAAATTTCGCTGAGCTGGTTGCCTTAATTTCTACTAACCGCGTTAATTCCACCAACGCGCAAAAAATCCTAACCGAAATGCTGGATTCCGGCGTAGATATGGACCCAACCCATATTATGGAAGCCAAAGGCTACGGCCAAATCAGCGATGAAGGAAAATTATCAACTGTGGTTGAAGAAGTGATTAAAAATTATCCCAAACAAGTTGAGCAATTTAAAGCCGGTAAAGAACAAATTCTTCAGTTCTTAAAAGGCATGGTGATGAAAACCACCGAGGGCAGCGCTGATCCGTTGGTGGCGGAAAAACTACTGCGAGAAAAAATTAAATAAACTTCTTCATATACTGGGTATACCAACCGTATTCAGAACCCAACAAATGAGCGATAAGCTCAATTGCCCGCTGGCCGGTTTTTCCGTCTTCATCCAATTTCGGAGCCAACTCTACCACATCTAGACCTACTACCTTACACATCTTACCTATAAACTTAGTCAGGTGAGCTACTTCTCTCCGCGTTAAACCTCCCGGCGTAGCCATCAGAGTAGCCGGCGCGTACTCTTTATCTATGCAGTCAATATCCAAACTCACCCAAATATTGCCTACTCTTTTTTGCAATTCCATTATACTTTGAACAACCGGCTCAAATCCATGGCGAAAAATATCCATGACGGTAAACGTGTTTAGCTTTTCATTTCTTATTAAATCTATCTCTTCCTGATCCAAATCTTTCAGTCCGATGTAAACAATATTTTCTGGTTTTATTTTACTTCCCGGTTTTAAAACATTAACCAGCTGATGATGACCTAAACCCATCACGGCCGCTGAAGGCATGCCATGAATATTTCCGGAATGGGTATTTTCATGGGTCATCATATCGCCGTGAGCGTCTATCCAAATAACACCCAGATCTCCGCCACAAGCCACCGAAGCTCCGGAAATAGTGCCAATAGAAAGGGCGTGGTCTCCTCCCAACACCACCATCTTATTTTTTAAAGTAATTTCGTTATTTACTATCTGCGCTGTTTTTTCGGCGACGCGCGCGATTTCATCCAGATATTTTACTTTCATATCACCTGCTACCGCGTGTCTTCTTTCGGCGCAATCAACATCTCCCAGATCTTTATACGCCAAACCGACATCTTCGCACATTTCTTTTAATCCGCATTTCCTTAAATATTTCGGTCCCAAATCCGTGCCGGAAGAATCTTTGCCTAAATCCAGGGGAACACCCAATACCGATACGTTTCCCAAAACTTTTCTCTTTTCGTAAAAAACCAAATTATCATTTTGCATAACTTAAAGTTTATGAATTTGCGTGATGGATATTGATTTTAGTAGCGGCCATCGCACCCTCGGGAGGGGGCCCCGCAGAGGGCATTTGGCCGCAAGAAAATCAATATCCATTATGCCTATTTGATTCGCTGTAAAGCTTCTTTTAATAATTGCTCACTAGATTTTCCTTTTATATCCAAATTTTTTACCGCTTCTCTCGCCTCAACTAGCGAATAACCCAGAGCCGCCAAACCTTCAATCACATCCCCCAGCGCCCCCTCAAATTCTGCCAATCCCGTTTGGCCGCCACCAACTTTGTTTTTTAATTCCACCAAAATTCTTTCGGCAGTCTTTTTGCCAATACCGCTAACATTTGTCAGGTACGCCAAATCCCCCCGGCCAATGGCCGAGGAAATCTCCTGCACACTGCCCAAAGACAAAAGATGCAAAGCGGTTTTGGGGCCAATGCCGCCGACTAGCAAAAACTTTTCAAATAATTCTTTTTCACTTTCATTTACAAAGCCGTAGAGATCTAAAGAACCTTCCCGCACGGCCAAATACGTCAAAATCTGAATTTCCGCTCCCACCGCCCAATTTTTGGCCGAAGTGGCGCTAACCATTATTTCATAGCCAACGCCGCCGGAGGTTAAAACTACCAGCTTGCTGCCGCTACTTGTCACCACCTTGCCTTTTATAATGGAAATCATAATTATTTTTTCTTTGCCCTGCTTACTCTTATTAATCCGCTACAAGGAATTATTTCCACGCCTTTTTTCTCCAGTTCATCTAAATAAAGATTCATCCCTAAAGAATCCGAAGACATAT
Source organism: Patescibacteria group bacterium (assembly GCA_038056955.1). Classification (GTDB taxonomy): domain Bacteria; phylum Patescibacteriota; class Patescibacteriia; order Magasanikbacterales; family GWA2-37-8; genus XYD2-FULL-39-9. The sequence continues at coordinate 16,799 of JBBUEJ010000025.1, read as the reverse complement.
GTCCGGCAATGAGCACGTTCATATGATACTCACTGGCTTTTTCGCGGGAATCGTCGCGCATATGCATGCCCACCAAAGTGCTGACGCCGGCGCGGGAAAGTTCCTGATACACTTTGCTGGACGGATTGGTGCCGCCGGTCATTTCCACAAAAAGTTTTCCCACTTTATTCCGGGGATTGCCAGCAAATAAATTCGGACCCGCACCGCGTCTTTTGGCTTCCTGATATTCGGGAATTTCCATCAGCGCTTTCATGATGTCACCCACTGTTTCCGGTTTTTTCTTGCGCAAAAAATCTTCCAAAAATTTTGTTACCAAATTATCCGTGGGCGTGTGCATGTTCATTACATTTACCCCCAACGCTTTGGCCGTATCAATAATTTGGTAATGATTGACCGGATGCAAACCACGACCCACTTCTCTGATTCTTTCTTCCATCAGCCGTTCGGCCGTATGCACCGGCACGCCCAAATTTTCATACATTTCCGCGATCATATCCATAACTCCATGCAAACTGGCCAAACTGCCGCCAATAGGATGATGCCCGATAACCGCGTCGATTTTTTTACCGCGCTCGTTTAATTGAGTGGCCAACAAAATTTCACCCGGACCAATATCTATACCGGCCAAAACTCTTTTCACGGGCGCTTTAGGGTCGCCGCAGTGGATACGACAATCATCATAAGGATTGATAAATTTTTCCTCGTCAAAATATTTTTTGTCGTCCGGTTTTGAATCATTGTACTCTTTTTTTGTCCGCTCCAAATATTTTGTTACACTGGTTTGCCCGCGCGGATCCACCGCCATGCCTAGCTTTATTCCCAGATCATAAACTTGTTTAAGTGTTAGCATACAGTTTTTATATTCTATTTATTTCAATTTTTAATTTAATTCCATCAATCTCCGCCTCTTTTCCGGCAACGCCCTCATCTACCGAATAAGCCAGCACCGCTTTTTTTATTTCCTCCGCATATTCGCTAAAAACAGACTTTAACAGCGCGTCGTCCATACTGTACTTTACTATCACTCTATCCGCAATAGTCATTTTTTGATCTTTGCGAATTTGATTTATGGTACGCACAACTTCCCGTAATAATCCTTCTTTTTTTAGTTCTGGGGTTATTGTAGGATCAAGTAATACAGCAGGGTCATCCTGAGTCATCGTGGCATCCAACACAACTTCCTTAACATTAATTTCTTCTGCAAGAACTTTCTTAGTTTCATCCCAATACTTCCACGGTTTAAAGCTGTGTTTAATTGATAATTTTAGCAGGGGCTGGCGCACATTTATTCCATGTTGCGCACGTTGCATAAGAGCCATTGAAGCAAAATTTCTCACATGCTGCATTGCCGACAAAATATCCTGATTTATTTTTCCGGTTTTGGGCCAATCTTCCAAATGCACGCTTTCTTTTTCACCCTTCAATGCTAAATAGATTTTTTCCGCCATAAACGGAGTAAATGGCGCCATTACTTTGGACAAAGTAAGCAAAACTTCATGGAGAGTGGCAAGCGCCAACTGTTTATCTTTCTCATCATCGCCCTTAAACCTGTCGCGCGAACGGCGCACATACCATTGCGAGAGTTCGGTCACAAAGTCCACAATCGGCCGGCTAGCCTCGACTAATTTATACGCTTCCATTCCGACTGTTACCTCTTTAATTAAAATCTGCAATTTTGCTAAAATCCATTTGTCCAACACGTTGCTGGACTTTTGACTTTGGACTTTTGACTTTGGACTTGACGATGCGAACATCAAATAAAATTCCAAAACATTATAAATCGTATTCACCAATTTATTATACATTTCCCGCACACCCGCTTCGGAAAAATTTAAAGCTTCGGCTTGCATTACCGGCGAAGTTAACAAATAATAACGCATGGCGTCGGCGCCATATTTTTCCAAAACTATTTCCGGCTCGGGATAATTTTTTAATCGCTTGCTCATTTTCTTGCCATCTTCGGCCAGCACAATGCCATTCACAATTACATTTTTAAATGCGGGTTGAGATTTCTTTACGGGAATGGCCGGTTTCTTGCCGCCGGTTAAAGCCGTAGCCAAAACATGCAAAGTATAAAACCAGCCGCGAGTTTGATCCTGGCCCTCGGCAATAAACTCCGCCGGAAAACTGGCTTCAAATTTTTTCTTATTTTCAAACGGATAATGCATCTGGCCATAAGGCATACTGCCGGATTCAAACCAGCAATCCAAAACTTCAGGAATGCGCTTATATTTTTTTCCAGCTTTGGTAATAATCAGGCCGTCAATAAAATGCTTGTGCAAATCCATCACCTTTTCTCCGGATAACTTTTCCAGTTCTTCAATACTGCCCACGCAAACCACTTCGCCGTCTTCGCCTTCCCAAATTGGCAATGGAGTACCCCAATAACGGCTACGGGAAATAGCCCAGTCGCGCGCGCCTTCCAGCCATAAACCAAAACGGCCTTGTTTAATATGTTCCGGAACCCAATTTATTTTGTCATTATTTTTTAAAAGTTGTTCTTTTAATTGTGTAACCCGCACAAACCAACTGGTGGTGGCGTAATTTAAAAGCGGCGTATCACAGCGCCAGCAATGCGGATAGCTATGCTCAATTTTTTGTTTGCTAAACAATTTGCCGTTATGCGCCAGCCATTTAATAATTTCCACATCGGCTTTTGTAACATCGTCTTTTGGTTTTACATCCATTCCCGCAAAATCGGTAACGGCCGCCACAAATTTGCCATCCATACTTACGTGCTGAACGAGCGGCAAACCTTCGGCCTTGCCTATCTTAAAGTCTTCCTCGCCAAAAGCCGGCGCGATATGCACAACACCCGTGCCATCAGTAATAGACACAAACTCGGCTCCAACTACTCTAAAAGCATTCGGAGTATCTTTGTAATATGGAAATAGCGGTTCATATTGTACGCCTATTAAATCCGAACCTTTATGCCTATCAACTTCTTTATATTTTTTATCTCTCATTACTTTTTCCGCCAATTCTCTAGCCACAACATACGCGCCGTCTTCTCCTTCAATTTCCAAAACTAAATATTCAATATCCGGATTTACAGCCAACAAAACATTTCCCGGCAATGTCCATGGCGTTGTTGTCCACGCTAAAATATATACTGGCTTGTTTTTTAAAAATTTAAAATTAAAAATTAAAAATTTCGCCACCACAGATATGTCTTTGATGTCTTTGTACCCCTGTGTTACTTCAAAATTAGACAACGTGGTCACGCAACGCGGACAAATATGCATGGCTTTGTAATCTTTATAAATCAAATCGCGATCCCACAGCTGTTTAAATACCCACCAGACGCTTTCCATAAAACTGGGATCCATTGTTTTGTAATCGCTTTGCATATCCACCCAGCGGCCCATGCGCAGAATAGTTTTTTCCCATTCATGCGCGTATTTTAGCACTGTGGCCCGGCAGGCTTCGTTAAATTTACCAACACCATAGGCTTCAATTTCTTTTTTGGTAGATAAATTAAGTTCTTTTTCAATAATATTTTCGATTGGGAGTCCGTGGCAGTCCCAACCCCATTTACGCTCCACCCTAAAACCGCGCATCGTAAAATAACGCGGCACCACATCTTTCATTAAAGATGCCACAATATGCCCATAGTGCGGCAAGCCGGTGGCAAAAGGCGGCCCGTCATAAAAATGATAAGGCTTTTTGGCCGAGCGGTTGGCGATGGATTTGGCAAAACACTGATGTTCGTCCCAATATCTTAAAATTTCCTGTTCTTCCTGATTAGAATTATACATAATTTTGATTTAACGAAATCATGCCGCGTAACGTCCATTGAAACGCGGCGCGCAATAGAAATATTCTAACAAAAAACCGCTTAACAGTCAAAGATTTATTGGATAAAAAATACCCCCGACGAATCGAGGGTATTGTGGGAGGGGTGGGTGACAAGAAAAGAGCTAGGTACCCCGCCGGATCGTATCCGGGTCGTTCGGGTTGTCCAGATCGTCGAGGGACAGATTTTCGAAGTCCAAATCCTCGATGTCAGTGGCGCTGAAAAATGGCTCCCCGTTCTGCGCCTCCTCCAGCGCCGACTCTCCGTTGAGATAGCCGAGAGTGAAGGTGGGGTTGGCTTCGGCCGGCTTCTTGCCGCCAGACCGACCCTGGTAGTACCCCGCGCCCCAATGCATAAATGCTTCGGCCTTTTTTTTGCTTGGTACCGCCTGCGGACAGGCCGGATCGTGCTTGCCGTCGCCAAACCTGCAGTACAGACAATTGGCCATTGCTGTCCTCCTCCGTTGTTTGATCCCATAACCGCTAGGGCACTTACCCGGGCAATCATAGGAATCCCACCTAAAAAGTTAAATTATTAATGAACAAGTGATTATACCACAAAAAAGCCCACTTGTCAATACCCAAGCCAAAATAAAGGCTATTTTTAGCAAAAAAACACCCCCCACTCCGCAACTGCGAAACGAGAGGCTGGATTTACTGCTTAGGGAACGAGGGGATATGGTTTTCGTCGATGATGACATGATTTGTGTGCCTGGCGTAACGCTGGTCGTAGTCGAGGACAAAACTCAAGTCCGACGGCAAGTAGATAAACTGAACATTCAGGAAGCCGGCAACAAAGTTGATCCAATCGGTTGCGCCATTGGGCGTTACTCTCACATCCTCGGAGTCAACGATAATAATGGACAGCTGTTTCCGCGAGAGATCATCCTCGAGCTTAGCCAGTGTCACCTTGGCCTCGAGGCAGCCATTCAGATCACCTCCCAGCCAGATGAAAAATTGGTTAGAACGAAGGCCGATCCCCTGGTTGAAGCGAAAGGACAGCGGGACGTGTTCGCGTTCGCTCATGATACTTCTCCTTGGCTAGAAACCTTTCCCAGCTTTAATATCAAGAATAACAACAAAATGGGGCTTTTGTCAATTCCGCTTATTGCAAAAAATTATTAAAAAAAGTATAATATCTGCAAATTTAATAACAAATGTATGATTTACATCGCCTCGGATCACGCCGGTTTCCAGCTTAAAAAAGAAATCAGCAAATACCTCAAAACCCAGCCAGACAAAGAGGTAAGAGACTTGGGCCCAACCGCCTTTGTGGAAACTGATGATTTTCCGGATTTTGCTTTTCCGCTGGCCAAAGCCGTAGCCAAAAACAAAGATAATTTTGGCATTTTAATCTGCGGCACGGGTCAAGGCATGTGTATCGCGGCCAACAAAATAAAAGGGGCCTATGCTATTATGGGTTACAACATCCAAGCCACCGAACTGGGTCGTAAACACAATAACGCCAATATTCTTTGCCTGCCCGGACGCCTTTTGCCTTCCGTGGATTTTACCAATGCCATTGTAAAAAAATTTCTGGAAACAAAGTTTGACGGCGATGATAGATTTGTGAGAAGAAATGAAAAAATAGAAGAAATAGAAAAACGCTTAGTATGATCCCTCTTATTGTTCCAGCCATACTCACCGACAACTTTAACACTTTTAAAGAACACCTGGCCAAAGTCAGTACGCGTTTTTCTTCCGTGCAAATAGACGTGCTGGATGGCATTTTTTTGCCCAACAAAACTTTTTTGGAACGAGAGGAATTAAACAATATAAATTCCGAAGCGTATTTTGAATTGCACTTGATGGTAAAAGACCCTATCGCCGAAATAGCCAAATGGAAAGAAACAGGCAGTGTGACTAGCGCGGTTTTTCATATTGAAGCGGATGTTAATGTAGAAGAATGCGTAAAAATCATCAAAGAAAATGGCTGGAAAGCGGGCATTGCTCTTAACCCGGAAACTTCGGTTGCCAAAATAATGCCTTATATAAACTTGGTTGACGAGATGTTGTTTATGACCGTTCACCCGGGCCAACAAGGCGCGCCATTTCTGCCGGAAGTTTTAGAAAAAATAAAAGAGTTTAAAAAATTAAATTTGAACGTGATTTGTTCTGCCGACGGCGGCATAAATAAACACACCATAAAAAGCGTGGTAGACGCGGGAGCAGAAAAATTATACATCGGCGGAGCTATTATTAATGCCGCGGATGTAGAAAAGGCGCACGAAGAACTTACTAATATTTAATTATGTACGATCTTATTATCATCGGCGGATCAGCAGCCGGATCCAGCGCGGCCATTTACTGCGCGCGCCGAAAATTAAATTTTAAAATAGTGGCTATGGATACGGGCGGCGAGGTGGCGCTATCGGGCGAAGTCGGCAATTGGCCGGGGATTTTGAGTATTCAAGGATTTGAACTGGCACAGAAATTTACCGAACACGTAAAATCTTATGGCGTAGAAATAGATGAAGGTTGGAAAATAGAAAAAATTACTCGGATAAAAAAACACTATACACTTACGGCCGCAAACGGCGCCGGCGAAACCAAAGAAATTGCCACAAAATCCGCCATTATCGCTACCGGCATTCATCCCCGCCATTTGGGTGTGCCCGGAGAAAAAGAATTAGATAGAAAAGGCATAACTTACTGCACGGTTTGCGACGGTCCGCTTTTTAAAAACAAAACCACCGTTACTATTGGCTCCGGCAATTCGGCTTTAGAGTCAGTTTTAATGATGGCAAGTTTTGCCAGCCGGGTTTATTTGCTTAGCAAATTCCCCGATACACCGGAACAAAACGGCGGCTTCCCCAAAGGAGAAAACATTCTTATTGAAAAAGCAAAATCTCTGCCTAATGTGGAAATTATTTACGAAGCCACCACCACGGCCATAACCGGCACAGACAGGGTGGCCGGCATAAAATATAAAATTGGTAAAGGCCCGGAACAAGAATTGGCCGTAGAGGGCGTAATGGTGCATGTCGGACAAATACCAAATTCACAGTTTGCTGGCAAAGTGAAAAAAAATAAAATGGGCGAAATTATGGTCGATGAAAAATGCCGCACCAATCTGCGTGGAATTTTTGCCGCTGGCGACGTGACCGACGTGGCCTACAAACAGATCGGCATTGCCGCCGGCCAGGGCATTGTTGCCGGTTTAGCCGCCATAGAGTATATTAACATGTGGAAGGAATAATTAATCATTAAATTTTTAATATGCCTGCTCTAACAAACCTCTTGTCTACTCTGCCATGGCCTCTGCTAGACATAATAATGAACGTAGTGGCAGGACTGGGAGCCATTATACTAACCTATGGCGTATTTTTGGAAGCCGAACGCCGCCAAGACGCGGTATTTATTATCGCCTCTGCCTGCCTTTTGGCATATGCGGTCTGGATTGGCAATAAAATATTTTCTTTGGCTATGGCCGGACTCATGATTGGCAGTATTATAGAACTTGTAGAAATTTTAACCGGTAAACATAAACATACTACTTAGAGATTATGTTCAACCTCATCACTATTGGCGACGCCGTTATTGACACTAATATTTTTATAGACGACGCCACTTTGGATTGCGACTACAATCACGAAAACTGTCTGCTTTGCCTGAACTACGCCAGTAAAATTCCTATAACAGACAGTTTTCAAGCGCTGGGCGGCAATGCGGCCAATGTGGCTGTGAGCGCCGCCATGTTAGGACTTACTTCCGCTGTCCTAACTTCGGTTGGCAATGACGCCAATGGACAGCTAATTCAAGAAGAGCTGGAAAAACATGGTGTTAATACCGATTTGTTATCTTTGGATAAACAAACAAAAACCCGCTATTCGGTGGTATTAAATTTTAAAAAAGAGAGGACTATTTTGTCCTATCATCAAAAACGAGAATATGATTTTCCCGAAAACCTGCGCGAATCAGACTGGATTTATTACACCAGCCTTAGCGAGGGGTATGAAGCTTTGCAAGCCAATTTGTTAAATTTTTTAGGCAAACATAAAAGCGCCCGCCTGGCTTATAATCCCGGTTCAATTCAATTAAAAAATTTAGATTTAGTTAAAGAAGTTTTACTCCACACGGATATCTTAATTGTAAATTTAGAAGAGGCGGAAAAAATACTAAATACAAATTTAAACGAGACCAAAAGTATCCGTGTCTTGGTTAACGGCTTGCTTGGTTTGGGAGCTAAAGAAGTGGCTATTACCAACAGTGGCGAAGGCGCCTGGGCAGGAGATGCTAATGGCCTTTGGCATATGGCAAGCTTCCCAGTTGAAGTACTTTTCAAAACCGGCGCCGGTGATGCATTTTCTTCCGGCTATCTAGCCGCCCGCTTTTACAGCCACGATTTAAGCGTGGCTTTAAGCTGGGGCATTGCCAATAGTTGCGCCACCATCTCTTCTCCCGGACCGGAAAAAAACCTGCTAAACAAAAAAGAAATCATCAAAATGATTTCCAAATTCTCTTCTATCAAACCAGTGGCAGTTTAACTATTGAAAAAATCAATCTGCATCGGTATATTTATCCCGCGCAAACGGCTTAACTCAATTTTTCTTCCGGCAAAAAAATCTGGGGCTTGGTAGACTGCTTCATAGTTCAATTCCGTACCCAGCAAACACAAGCTGTGTTCAAAATCTCTTATTTTAGAATTGATTTCTAAAGTTAAAACCGAGTCTGGTTCTTCTTTGGCCACAAGGTTGCGTAACGATTCTAAGTTAAATTCTATTTTTTCCAATAATTTTTCGTACTCCTCAATTTTATTTAAGTATTGTTTTTTGTTAACGCCCACTAAATCTCTGCTGACGTAATCCCTTAATTGCGCTTGCATATCTACCAATACCGCGCACAATTCGGCTCTTTCTTCCGATGTAAAAAAGGCGGCCGGCCGGCCGGTTTGCAAATCTTTTAACTCGCCGCCAAAACTTTTAAAATACAGATATTTCTCGCGCAAACTCTCGCTCATTTGTGGCAGTAAAAAATGATCGCCAAGTTGCTCTTGGGCCGCCGCCAAAAAATATTTATAGGCCTGGTTCCACGGCCAAATATCATAGCCAAACTTTATCATTTTGTTTTCTATTTCCTCCAGACTTACATTGGGATTATCTTCTAAATTAACCAATTTATTTTTCACATCTAAAGTCACCTCCGCTGGAAATAACGGCGGCAGATGATCATATAAATGCCAAAATAATTTTATTGTTGATTGCATAAACTAATATAATACATTGCCACACCCGCGGCGACACTAACATTTAAATTATTTTTCTTTCCCTTCATTGGGATTTCCACGGATTGATCACAGTATTTAAGCAAAGATTTTGCTACTCCGGTTTTTTCATTTCCCAGCACCAAAGCAATTGGAAATTGCGGCTGCCAATTAAAAATGTTTTGACTAGACTTAGTTTGCTCCAGCGCTACTATATTATACCCCATTTCATGTAATTCTTTAAGCAATCTTCCCGCTTGCTTGCGGTATTCCCAAGGCATCCATTTTTCCGCGCCCAAAGAAACTTTGTCTATTTGCGTGTGCGGCGGGCAGGGCGTAAAGCCGGTGAGGTATAATTTATCCACGCCCGCGCCATCGGCCGTGCGAAAAATAGCGCCCACATTGTGGCCGCTGCGGACATTGGGGAGAATTAAAATTATTTTATTTTTTTTATCCATAGTGATTGCCCCGCGCACAACGCCACAGCCAAAGCATCAGCCGCGTCGTCAGATTTTATTTTTTCTTTTATGCCCAAAACCATAGCCACCATTTTCTGCATCTGATCTTTTTCGGCCCGACCATAACCGGTAATGGCTTGTTTTACTTGTAGAGGCGTAAATTCATCGATGGGCAAATTATTTTCCACGCCGGTAAGTAAAATCACCCCGCGCGCCTGCCCTACTTCTATGGCTGTCTTCACGTTTGTAAAAAAGAAAAGTTCTTCCACAGCCATGCGCGTTGGTTTATATTTTTTTATTAGCCGCACAAGCTCTGCGTGAATCTCGGAAATTCTAACCACAAAAGATTTCTTGGCGGAAGTCTCTATACAACCAAAATCAACCATCCTCCAATCGCCTTTCTCGTTTTTTTTTATTATGCCATAGCCGACCCGGCCAAAACCCGGATCTATGCCAAGAATTGTTTCTTGTTGCATAAATTTGTTAATAACAAAACTAGTTTAGCCTAAAACTGCAATAAAATCAAACAAAAAAGACCCGCTTTAAGAGGTCTTTTTTGTTTTGTTTAGAAGTTCTATTGTTTAAACCCAGTCCCCGCCGGAATTAAGCGGCCGATAATTACATTTTCTTTCAAACCTTCCAGGTAGTCAATCTTGCCGGTAATGGCAGTGTTAATCAACACGCGCGCTGTTTCTTGAAACGATGCGGCAGATAAGAAACTCTGGGTGGAAAGCGCTATCTTGCTTATGCCCAAGAACATTTCTCGGCCCACAGCTGGCTTGGCGCCGTCTTTTTTCGCCTGACGATTGGAGACATCAAGCTGGGATTTTTCTACTATCTCACCTGGCAATAATTCTGTTTCACCAGCATCTTCTATATAAACGCGGCTAAACATTTGGCGTATTACAAGTTCTACGTGCTTGTCATTGACCTTCTGGCCTTGAGAAGAATAAATGCTCTGCACTTCTTGCAAAATGTATCTCTGTACTGCTTCTCTGCCTTTTAATTCAAACAGTTGATGCGGATTAATACTGCCATCGGTTAAGACATCGCCTTGCGCTACTTTGTCTCCGGTCTTGGCAAAAACCTTGTATCCCAGCGGCACAATATACTCGCGCGTATGCGGGCCTTCATAAGTTAGGGTAATGGTGTTCTTTTCAATCTTTATATTTCCCGCGTATTTTGCCACCACTTCTTCGCCCGATGACCCGCGCACCAAAATCACTTCATCTTGTTTCACGGTGCCGCCGTCTTTTACCATCACTTCATCTTCGGATTTGCTCTTTATTTTCATTTCGTCCATGCCGGAAAAATGAATGTGAATAATTTCCTGTCCCCGTCGGCCTTCAAAAATTTTCTTGCCACTGGGAGAAGTAATAATTTTGCCGTCGGCCTTTTCTATTTCAATTTCACCGGCTACTTCAGCCAGCATAGCTTGCTTCTTAGGAGCGCGCGCTTCAAATAATTCATCTACCCGCGGCAAACCTTGAGTGATATCCGCGCCACCAGCCACACCACCGGTGTGGAAGGTTCTCATGGTTAGCTGTGTGCCGGGCTCACCGATAGATTGCGCGGCGATAATACCTACCGCCACTCCAAATTCTACCGGCTTGTTCTTGGCCAAATCAAAGCCATAGCATTTGCGACAAATACCTTTTTGCATTTTGCATTGCAAAATACTGCGCACCTTAACGGATTCAACCTTGTGCTCATCAATCCAGCGCGCGGTCTTGTCATCAATAATTTCTCCTTCTTTAATAATAATTTTATTGCCAACTTTTATAGTTTCAAGTGAATAACGGCTCCAAATGCGATCAGATAATTTTTCACCCATCTCCTTTGATTGTAAAGCGGTGAATAATTCCCCAACAGTGTCACCACAGTCATCTTCAAAAACAATCACATCTTGCGATACATCCACCAAACGTCTGGTTAAGTAACCAGCATTGGCAGTACGTAGCGCCGTATCAGTCAAACCCTTTCTGGTACCATGTGAAGAAATAAAGAATTCCAACACGTCAAAACCTTCTTTAAAGTTTCCTTTTACCGGCAATTCAATGGTATCGCCGGATGGTGATGCCACTAAACCCTTCATACCAATAACCTGGCCCAGCTGGCCCCAACTGCCGCGGGCGCCGGAATCAATCATGGCAAATACCGGACCATCTTTACGCAATGTTTGCTGGTTGTTGGCAACGATTCTCTCTTTGGTATCAGCCCAAATTTCCAAAATTTTCACGTGGCGTTCGGAATGAGTCAGCAAACCTTCTTGATACTGCTCTTCTACCTGCGCCACCAGCTTGTCGGATTCAGCCAACATCGCCGGTTTTTCGGCAATAGCCGGAAAGTCATCCATACCCAAAGAATAGCCTGATTTAGTAACATAACGATAACCCAAATTTTTCAACTCATCCAAAAAGAAGGCCACCTGCTGTTGATCGTTGGTCATTTCTAAACACAAACGGATAATGTTTCCTGATTTTTTGGCGGTTATGGTTTCGTTAATATATGGAAGTTGCGGCGGCAAAATTCTGTTAAATAATATTCTGCCTACCGAAGTTTCAATTATCCGGTTAGCGCCTTCCTCAAACCGGCTCACATCTTGAAAACGGACTTTTATTCTGTCTTGCAAAGTGATAATACGGGAACGATAGGCCAAAATCGCTTCCTGTTCGGAACTAAAATATTTTTTCACCTCGGCAGTGTCATCGGTTTCGTATCTGGTTAAGTAATAACAGCCCAAAGCAATATCTTGTTTAGGAGTAATCACTGGACTGCCGGTGGCGGGCTTTAAAATATTTTTTTCCGCGGCCATTAAATTGTCCGCTTCCCAGCGGGCTTCGGCGGTAAGCGGCAAGTGCACGGCCATTTGGTCGCCGTCAAAATCGGCGTTAAAAGCGGTACATACCAATGGATGCAGCTGGATAGCTTTACCTTCAATTAAACGCGGGTGAAAAGCCTGAATACCCAAACGGTGCAAAGTCGGAGCGCGGTTTAAGAGTGCGCGGGTTTTTTTGGTTAATTCTTCCAAAATATCCCAAACTTCATCATGTTCGGCTTCTATATAACGGGAAGCGCTGCGGACATTATGCGCCAATTCACGCTTGATAATTTCGCTCATGATAAATGGTTTGAATAATTCCAAAGCCATTCTTTTTGGCAATCCGCATTCGTCTATATTTAAGTTTGGGCCAACCACGATTACCGAACGGCCGGAATAATCTACGCGTTTGCCTAGTAAATTTTGGCGGAAACGGCCCTGCTTGCCTTTTAAAATATCGGCCAAAGATCGCAATTGTCTTTTTTGGCCAGTGGAAGCGGTAACGGTCTTGGCGTGGCGGGCATTGTTGTCAATCAATGCATCTACAGCCTCCTGCAACATCCGTTTTTCATTGCGGCAAATAACTTCTGGAGCGTCTAGTTCCAAAAGCCGGCGCAAACGGTTGTTGCGGTTAATAACGCGTCTATATAAATCATTCAAATCCGAAGTGGCAAAACGGCCGCCGTCCAAAGCTACCATAGGGCGCAAATCCGGAGGAATAACGGGAATGTTTTGTAAGACCATCCATTCCGGACGAATTTTGTTGGAAAAAAAACTCTTTAAAACTTTCTTGCGGCGGATAATGCGTTCCAATTTTGAACCTTTAACTTTTGGCTGTTCTTCTTCCAATTTTTTAATTGTCTCATCCAGATTAATGCGGGCCAAAAGATTTCTGATGCCGTCCGCGCCGATAGCGGCTTCAAATAAATGGCCATAACGCAAAGACAATTCCTGATATTTATTTTCAGAAATAATTTTCATTACCTGCAGTTCTTTTAATTCTTTGTCGGCTTGCTGGAAATCTTCATCCAAAGACGCGAATTTTCTCTCGGAATCTTTTTGGATTTTTTCTAAAAATGCGGCTCCCGATTTTTTATCATTAGCGATTTTTATTTGGTCGCTAGCCTCTTTCTCAATTTGTTTTTTCTTGGTTTTGTATTCTTGGCGCAACATATCGGCTGTTTTTTTCTTTTCCTCGTCATTTACGTGGGTAATAACAAAAGAAGCGAAGTAAACAACTTTTTCCAAAGATTGCGCGGACAGATCCAAAACTAAACCAATCTTGGAGGGCACGGAGCGCAAAAACCAAATATGCGCCACCGGAGCCGAGAGTTCAATATGGCCCATCCGTTCCCGGCGCACGGAAGAATGGGTAACTTCTACCCCGCATTTGTCGCAAACTATTCCTTTGTAGCGGATTTTTTTATATTTACCGCAAAAACACTCCCAATCTTTGGTCGGGCCAAAAATTTCTTCGGCAAACAAACCGCCTTTTTCCGGTTTTTGCGTGCGGTAATTAATTGTTTCCGGTTTATGAATTTCACCATAAGACCACACTTTAATAACTTCCGGAGAAGCTAATTTAAGGCGGATGGCATCAAAATCCATGGGGTGAAGATTATCGGTCATAATATTTAGATGATTAAATGATTACTTGCGCTTCTTTTTCTTGCTGTTTTTTAACTTCTTCGACCGGTCTGTATTCTCCTGATTCTGACCTTTGTAGCAATTCCACATCCAAACAAAGACCTTTTAATTCTCGCACCAAAACATTGAATGATTCCGGTAAATTTACTTTTGTTATTGGTTCACCTTTAATAATAGCTTCATAAGCTTTAGAACGGCCCGGCACATCATCGGATTTAATTGTTAAAATTTCCTGCAAAGTATGCGCGGCGCCATAAGCTTCCAAGGCCCAAACTTCCATTTCTCCGAATCTCTGTCCGCCGAATTGCGCCTTGCCGCCGAGTGGCTGTTGGGTAATCAAACTGTAAGGACCGATGGATCTCTGGTGAATTTTATCTTCCACCATATGGTTAAGTTTGAGCATGTAGTTGTAGCCAACGGTTACTTTGTGATCGTATGGTTCACCGGTACGGCCATCATATAAGGTGACTTGTCCGCTAGTGGGTAAACCGGCTTTCTTTAATTCTTCTTTTATCTGCGCTTCGGTAATACCGTTTAAAACCGGAGTGGCTACTTTATAGCCCAAAGCATTTACCGCCAAACCCAAATGAGTTTCCAAGAGCTGTCCCAAGTTCATGCGGGAAATGACACCGAGCGGAGAAAGAATAATATCAACTGGAGTGCCATCTTCCAAAAACGGCATATCTTCGGCCGGAACTACTTTGGAAATAACGCCTTTGTTGCCGTGGCGGCCGGCCATTTTATCGCCCACCTGAATTTTTCTCTGGTCGGCTACTCTAATTTGGACTTGTTTAATTACGCCCGGTTGCAATCTGTCGCCATTTTCGGCGGAGAAAATTTTAATTCCGGTAACGCGGCCGTGTTCGCCATGCTCCAAATACAAAGATGAATCGCGCACGTCGCGGGCTTTCTCACCAAAGATGGCACGTAATAATCTTTCTTCGGCAGAAAGTTCTGTTTCTCCTTTAGGAGTAATTTTACCAACCAAAATATCGCCGGATTTTGCTTCCGCGCCAATACGCACGATGCCTTCGCTGTCCAAATTTTTTAATTTTTCTTCACTAACATTAGGAATATCGGAAGTAATTATTTCCGGACCAAGCTTTGTTTCCCGAACATCTATAGTGTAGTCTTCTATATGAATGGAGGTAAAATTATCTTTTTGCACGACGCGTTCGGAAACGATAATAGCGTCTTCGTAGTTATAACCATCCCACACCATATAGGCCACCAACATATTCTGGCCCAAAGACAGTTCGCCGTCCTTTATGCCCGGACCATCGGTAAGGCCCTGATTTTTTTTAACTTTTTCTCCCAAAGCCACCACCGGTGTTTGATTAACACAAGTAGAATGATTTGAGCGGACAAATTTACTTAAATAATGAGTGTGTTTAGTTCCTTTTTTATCCGTAATCACAATATGATTGCCGTCTACTTCGGTAACTTCACCATTCGCTTCGGAAAGAATAACATAACCGGAATAATAAGCGGCGTTTGCTTCCATGCCGGTGCCGACCAACGGCGGCTGCGGCCGGATGCAAGGCACGGCCTGTCTTTGCATATTTGTACCCATCAAAGCGCGGGTCGCATCATCGTGTTCCAAGAAAGGAATACAAGAAGTAGCAATAGAAATAATTTGGTTGGAGGCGACATCCAGATAATCTAGGTCGCTGGTTTTGCCTACGCCCGGATTGCCGTGAATGCGGGTCGGAACTGTTTCGTCTATAAAATATCCGTCCGCGTCTAATTTAACGGTAGCGGCCGCGGTATTTACTTTTTCTTCTCTGAAAGCGTTCAAATAAATAATTTCGTTGGTCGCACGGGAACGTACCGGAATATTTTTCATTTTAGCTTTCGCCAATTTAGCGGCCATGTCTTTGGTAATTTTTACGCCCGCTTTTACTCCAGCCACTTCGGTTGACAAAATTTCGCCTTCGGTAAATTTAGGTTCATTGGGAACTTCTTTTAAAACTTTTCGATAAGGAGTTTCTATAAAACCAAATTCATTCACACGCGCGAAACTGGAAAGGTGGTTTACCAAACCGATGTTCGGACCTTCCGGAGTGGCAATGGGGCAAATACGGCCATAGTGGGTGGTATGCACGTCGCGAACTTCAAAGCCGGCTCTATCGCGTGATAAACCGCCGGGGCCGAGCGCGCTCACGCGTCGTTTGTGCTCTAATTCGGAAAGCGGATTGGTTTGATCCATGAATTGGGACAATTGCGAACTCATGAAAAATTCACGAATGGCGGAAATTACCGGTCTGGCGTTAATTAGTTTGTTAGGAGAAATAGTTTCCAATTCTTGCGTGCTCATTCTGTCTTTTACAATTCTTTCCATGCGCGCCAATCCAACGCGGAATCTGTTTTGCGCCAATTCGCCCACAGCGCGAATGCGTCTGTTTCCCAAGTGATCAATATCATCCGGCTCATCTTGAGTAACATTTAAACGCACGACTTCTTTGACCACGGCCAATAATTTTTCCGGTGATAAAACTCTGTTTTCTTTTTTGTCGTAATCGTCATTTTTATACCCCAAATCAAATTTGGTGTTGAATTTATAAACACCGACCCGACCCAAATCATAACGCTCAAAATTGAAAAACATGGCGTAAATCAAACTCTTGGCGTTATCGGCAGTGGCCAAATCGCCAGGACGAATTCTTTTATACACTTCAATTAAGCCTTCGCTTGGAGTTTTTGCCAAATCTTTTTTAATGGTGGCTTCCACATAATCGATGCTGGGATGATTATTTACATCTTTAAAAAGCTCAATTAATTTTTCGTCTGTTTCGTAGCCAAACGCGCGAAGTAGTGAAGTGGCCGCCACTTTGCGTTTGCGGTCTACTTTAATCCAAACAACATTGTTCATGTC
>JBBUEJ010000024.1:0-5162 GCA_038056955.1 Patescibacteria group bacterium | reverse complement strand
TACCCTGCGCGCCATAAGATTGCATCTTTAAAGCTTCTTCCAAAAGCCTGTCTTTAGTGATCATGTGATACATCATTAAGACGCCGTAGACTTCTTTTCCGGCTTGAGCCAAATGTTTAATATATTGCTGGGTGGTATCGGCTTCGGTGCAATGAGAAGCTACGCACACCAAATCTACCCCCATTTTAAGAGCCGGATCTAAATCGTCGGCGATGGTGGCAAATCCGGGAATCATAAAAATTCCCAAACGCGTTTTTTTAAGAGCTTGGCGGGCAATGGCAATGGCGTCTAAATCATTTACTTCCGAAAAACCCACCTGGTGCGATGAGGCGCCGATGCCATTGCCATGACCAACAATAACTGTGTACAAACCCGCGCCATCAACACCTTCGCAATATTCGCGAATTTGTTCGGCGCTGATTTTGTGGGAAACGGCATGCGATCCGTCCCGCAAAGTTGAATCAAAAAATTTAATCATATTTTTAAAATTTGTTTGGCATAATCTTCGGCCACGCGCACGGCCGCGCAAGTAATAATATCCAAATTGCCGGCATACGACGGCAAAAAGTCTCCGCTCCCAACCACCTGTACGGTAATCGCCACCCGGCCATTATCAACTATGGGGCCGTAGGTCACTTTGTAGCCGGGCACATAACCGCGAATTAGCTCGGCCATTTCAGCAATTTTTTCTTTAAGCAATTCAATGTTGGGATTGGGAATACTGGCATAAATAGTGTTGTGCATTAAAACGGGCGGTTCGGCCGGATTGAAAACTAAAATAACTTTGGCTTTGGGGACGCCGGTAAATTCTTCCAAAGCTTTTTTGGTAGTTAACATATACTCTTCAATATTCGCGCGCGTGCCGGAACCGGCGGATTTTGAGGCAATGCTTCCCACAATTTCAATATAGGTAGTATCCGGATGAGTGTCCATAATAACTTTGGCCAAAGGCACGCACGCTTGTCCGCCGCAAGTAACCAAATTCACATTTTGGGAAGCCAGCGCTTTTTCAATATTAAGAACGGGAATGCACATAGCGCCGATTCGCGAAGGCGTTAAATCAATGGTAAATTTTCCCAACCGCTCCAAAATTGGAGCATGTTCAATATGATTCTTGGCGGAAGTGGCGTCAAAAACTATTTCACAACAACTTGGGTCGCGTTCAATCGCGCCAATAGAGTCTACGGATGTGGGGACGCCGAGTTCTTTGGCTCGTTTAATGCCTGCGGATTCTAAATTGCGGCCGGTAAATAATCCGCACTCCAAAACAGCGGATTTTTGAATCTTTAGAAGCAAGTCACTGCCAATATTGCCTGTGCCGATAATAGCGGCTTTTATCTTGTTTTTTGGCATATTTCCGCCCTATTTAAGGGTATGGAACCGTATGAATTCGGAACAAAATTATATCATTTTATCAGGAAATATGCAAGCAAAAACAACCTAAGCATTTTAAGCTGGGAAAAAGCCGGAATATTGGCTCATTTAGAGGTTGTCAATAAAATCTAGGACGCTCGCTGCCTCCGGAAGATTTTCCTCCGTCCCGGCTATATCTTGATGATTTACTTTGCCCTCAAACTCTATTTTCGCCCCTATATGCTTGGCTACATCCTCTAAAGCGATGGCATCTTTTCCCCCTAATTCCACAATGCCGTGGCGGTCAAGATTTGACGCTAGCCAAGACGCGCAAAATAAAACGGAAATAAAAGAATAACGGCTGGTCTTATCCACAAATACTTTTTTACCTGCCAGCATGTCTGCCAGCGCTCCCTTTTTCATGTTTTCGCCATACAGCGCGCCGAGACGGACAATTAAATTATCGCCGTAATCACACAGCTTTTCCGCCGCCAATTTATGCCGGCCATAAACCGTATCGGTCTGACAGCGGGCCGAGACAGTGCTCACCTGCACAAACTTTTTGAATTTCCAGCCATATAACAGATCGGCGGTCTTTTTTACTGTTTCCACAAAATCTTCTGCCGGATGATTTTTCGCCCAAAAGCGGGCCGACGGCATGGCGCAATTGATAATGATATCAAAATTTTGTTCTTTCATGGCTGAATAGTTTTCTCTGGTGACACCGACAACAGAATACTTTGCGGAATTAAGCAGCGCTTGATACAAAGCGCTTCCCACGTACCCTTTAAAACCTATTACAGCTACTGATAACATAATTACTTCAAAACTACTTGGGTAAATATACCGGCATCGAGCAAAGTCCAATCGATTATCTTTTTTTTCAATTGTTCGTGAAGCGGAATTTTAAGGCGGTAGGTGTCGCTTTCGTATTTATCGCCTCCGCGGGGGCCGTTGACAAAACTTAAAAAAGCGCATTTTTCCAAGGCGATAAATTCGTGCGCCTCCCCTTTGTCCCAAGTGGTAAAATCGTTTGAAGAAATGACAAACTTGGCTACTTTTTTGCTCCCCTGTTTCCGGCTGTAAGCCGTCATCTTGCCAAAAAGCATGAAGTCCGACTGCTGAGAGAGTTTATGGAAATGACTGCCGCGCACCGCCCCCTTGTTGGAATAAACAATAACGCAGTGCTCATATGGTTCTTTCACAAAAATATCCATGATAGTCCCCCGCTTGTCTTTAAAATCTACTTTTCTTTTGGTTCTTTGCATAAAATAAATTAATTAACTTTACTCCACTACATGCGGAGTAATAAATTTAAGGTGAGGAAATTTGGGAGAAATTTTGGCTTTCAGGAAATCGGCAATGTTCCACGCCAAGATTAGCGCATGCGTGACGTTTGCATCTATTTTGTCGTCTGAAAAAATCAGCAGATGCGAGCCCGGGGTATACTTGCCGATTTTAAGAGGCGACGCGTCGGTGGCAAAATCAATCAGAGTGGTATCAATGCCGCAATAATTTAGCAGAGTGTTGCCTTTGGCTGCCGCGCCAATCGCCGCTATTTTTCCATCCCCGGCGCGCGCGTTTACCAGTTCTCTTAATAAATTAATTTTGCAATTTCTCACATTATCTCTAAATTTATTCCAAACATCCAAATTATAAAGGCCGGATTCTTCTTCCAGAGCGATTTGTTTGGCCACCAGCTCGCTCTCTTGGCCATACCCGACAAAAATTCTGATTGACCCGCTCATATAATTGTTCTCTTCCACGTGCGTAATGGCCAAACCAAACTTTTTAAAATAAGGCGCGAGCGGTTTTATGGCAATATAAGACACGTGTTCCAGATACACCACGTCAAAATGCTTCTTCCGGATGATTTCCAAAAAATACGGCAATTCAATTACAAAACTCCCATTTTTGTCCAAAATGGAAACAATATTTTCCATAAATTCATCCAAAGGGGAAATATGGTTGAAGGCGTTGGTAATAGTGATGGCTTTTGCTTTTCCTTTTTCTAAAATTTTTGCGCAAGAGGAGGCGTTAAAAAAATCATTGATGGTGGGAATGCCGTTGGTTTCGGCCAAAGCGGCGATATTGCGCGCCGGATCAACTCCTTGAACTTCCGCGCCCAAATTTTTAAAGGCACCCAGCAGTGTCCCTATATTACTGCCAATATCCACGACCAAATCGCCCGGGTTCACATTGGCCCGTTTGGTCACTTCCGCCGCCATATCTGTGAAGTGCTGTATGGAAATTTTGGAATTACCGGAATCATAACTATAGTCGTTTTCTTGATAACGAACTTCCGCCGGCACCACAAAACTATTCATCCCGTGTCCGCAATTGCCACAAAGAAGCACGGCCAAAGGATAACGCTTTTCCGGTTCCTGCAACTGGCTCTCTTTCATAAAAAAATCCGCCAGCGGATGAAAGCCTAAATCAAGAACATTCACTAGATTGGTTGAGGCGCACAAATGACATTGGATAACTTGCATAGCTATTTTAAAAATACCTTATCATCCACATACGGCCCGTCCTTGAAAGCGTAAATCAGGGCATTTTTTGTTATTTTTACCTCGTGGGCTCCGTCTGCCATCAGCAGGCACTGGCCGGCCGAGATATTTTTTTTGGCGATAATTTTCCCTCGGTTATTAAAAATACTGGCTTGTATGGACCCTTTTATAACTATAATCGCTTCTTGAGGCTGTTGGGAGAATTTCCGGATTTTTTTGTGCGTATGCTTGGCCACCACATGGCCCTTCTTGCGTTTCATAAGTAGCAATTGCAGAGGCCATAAGGGATTGGTCACCGGAAATGTGCCTTCTTTTAGGGAAGCCAGATCAAAAACAAGAGCGAATATTTTTTTTCCCGATTTAATTTCAGTTATCATTTCAATTATCATTTAAGTGTTCCATATCATAATCCACCATGGCATGGACTATATCGTTGAATTTCATTTTTGGTTCCCAGCCCAGTTTTTTTATGGTGGACGCGTCGCCCAAAAGCAAAGGCACTTCGTTTGGTCTTTTGTACTTTTCATCTATCTTGACATAATCTTTCCAATTCAAGCCCACATGCGCAAACGCTTCTTCCACAAATTCTTGGATGGTATGGGTTTCTCCGGTGGCCACCACGAACACGCCCGGCTTGTCCTGTTGCATTATCAGATAAATCGCTTCCACAAATTCCGGCGACCAGCCCCAATCGCGTTTGGCATCCAAATTTCCCAATACTAAAAAGTCCTGCAAACCGTTTTTAATCCGCGCCACCGCTTGGGAAATTTTTTTGGTCACGAATGTGCCGCCTCTGCGCGGACTCTCATGATTAAATAATATTCCCGTGGTAGCGAATAAACCGTAGCCATCGCGATACTGCCTGGTGAGGTGATAGGCGGTGAGTTTGGCCACGCCATATGGGCTCTGGGGCATCATGGGAGTATTTTCGTTGTAAGGCGTGGGTGTACCCGGCACGCCAAACATTTCCGAGCTAGACGCTTGGTAAAATTTTGTGTGCGGAGAAAATTTTCTGATTGCTTCCAAAACATTTAGCACGCCAACCGCGTTTGTTTCCAGCGTGTACTGGGGAATTTCAAAAGATACTTTTACATGAGACATTGCCCCCAAATTGTAAAATTCGTCTGCTTGGATATCGGAAATTAGGCCGGATATGGAGGCATTGTCGGTAAGATCGCCATGGTAGGTGTGAAAATTTGGATTGGAGTTGACCAGATGATCAATTCTGCCGGAAGCAAAGGAAGAAAGGCGGCGCATTATGCCGTGCACTTCGTATCCCTTGGAAAGAAGCAGTTCGGC
>JBBUEJ010000023.1:15366-28587 GCA_038056955.1 Patescibacteria group bacterium | reverse complement strand
TATGCAATTTTTAGGAATAAAAATTGATGAAATTACCAAAGAAAACGCGCTACAAAAAGTGGCGGAGTTTTTGCGTGGCGGACAGCATAAAATTTTTACCCCCAATCCGGAAATGGTAGTGAAGGCGCAAGAAGATGAATATTTTAAAAATATTTTAAATTTGGGCGATTTGAATTTATGCGATGGCATGGGTATACAAATTTTTACGGGCATTAAAAGAATCCCGGGGGTGGATTTTATGATGGATGTTTGCGCTTTGGCCGCGGAGCAGGGAAAGGGTATTTATCTGCTTGGATCTGGGAGTGATGAGGTTGTGGGAGGAGCATTTGAAGAATTAGAAAAAAAGTATCCAAATTTAAAAATTTCTGGATATAACAAAGGGCCAGAAATAGACGAGCGATCGGTATGCAAATTTGATGGCCCTATTTTTGACCAGATCAGCCAGTCGGGCGCCCAGATTCTGTTTGTCGCTTTTGGCATGGGCAAACAAGAAAAATGGATTTATGAAAATTTACACAAAATTCCCAATGTAAAAATAGCCATGGGCGTGGGCGGAGCTTTTGATTTTATTTCCGGAAAAGTAAAACGCGCCCCTTTATTTTTGCGTCGGCTTGGGTTAGAATGGGTGTACCGCTTAGTTCAGGAACCACGCAGAATCGGGCGCATATTTAATGCGACGGCTAAATTTACATATCTAGTTTTAAAATCCAAAATTGTATGATTCGCACCCGTTTCGCTCCCAGCCCCACTGGCTATTTGCATGTCGGCGGACTTCGCACCGCTTTATATTCTTATTTATTTGCCAAAAAACATGGCGGGAAATTTTTGCTACGTATAGAAGACACGGATAGAGAGCGTTATGTTGCCGATAGCGTGGCTAGTATTTTAAAATCATTGTACTGGGCGGGAATTGCGCCGGAAGAAGGCGTAGTATTGGATAAAAATACCATTAAACAAAAAGGTAAAAACGGGCCGTATATTCAATCCGAACGGCTTCATATATATAGAGAACACGTGAATAAACTTTTGCGGGAAAGCCATGCTTATTATTGTTTTTGTACACCGGATCGTTTGGAAAAACTGCGAGAAACCCAGCAGTTTGAAAAAAAGCCAACCGGTTATGACGGGCATTGTTTATCGCTTGATCCGTCTGAAGCAAAAAGACGCGTCGATTCTGGAGAAAGATGCGTGGTGCGGTTGAAAATGCCAAAAACCGGCGAAACTATTTTTACGGATATGATTCGCGGAGAAGTTAGGTTTAAAAATGAACTGATTGATGATCAGGTGCTATTAAAATCCGACGGCTATCCCACTTATCATTTAGCGGTTGTGGTGGATGATCATTTGATGGACATTACGCATATTATCCGCGGTGATGAATGGATTAGCAGTGTGCCAAAACATCTGCAACTTTATAAGTATTTTGGTTGGGAAGTTCCGCAGATGGCGCATCTGCCGCTTTTGCTTAATCCGGATAAGTCTAAATTAAGCAAACGCCAGGGCGATGTGGCTGTTGAGGACTATATTAAAAAAGGTTATCTGCCGGAAGCGCTGGTAAATTTTGTGGCTTTTTTGGGCTGGAATCCGGGCACTGAACAAGAAATGTATTCATTAAAAGAACTGGTAAAAGATTTTGATCTGTCTAAAGTCGGTAAAGCGGGCGCGGTTTTTAATATAGATAAATTAAATTGGTTTAATAAACAGTATCTAAAAAATTTATCTAATAAAGAGTTGATAAAGTCCGCCATGCCGTGGCTGGTAGAAGATGGAATTAATGTAGATGGTAAAATTATTGAAAAAGCGGTTGGTTTAGAAAGAGAAAGAATTATGGTACTGCCAGAATTATCAGGAGCGATTAAATTTATTTTTGAACTACCGGATTACGCGCCGGAGCTGTTGGTTTGGAAAAAAAGTACGGCAGAAGAGGTGAAAAATGTTTTACCAAAACTTGCAGAATTTGTGAACACATTAAGTGTTCATGATTGGAAAAAAGAAAAATTGGAAGAAAAGATAAAAGAGTGGGGGAGTAAGATGGGTTTTTCTACCGGTTTGGTGCTTTGGCCTTTGCGCGCAGCTTTGTCCGGTCAAGAAAATTCTCCGGGGCCGTTTGAAATCGCGGAAGTATTGGGAAAAGACGAATCCTTAAACAGACTTCAATTGGCAATTAAAAAATTGGCTTAAAATTTGGGGCGAAGGTTAATTGTGCTATAATATACTCATGAAAAGAATCCTGGTAATTTTTTTGATTATGGCGGGTTTAGCCTCAAGCCAGATTTTTGCGTTTGCTCAAACAGCCGGAAGTTCCGCGGAAATTGATCAGCTAAACAAGCAAATTGCCGAAAAAAAAGACACAATCAAACAATTGGAAGAAACTATCGCTAAATATAATAAAAATATCGCGCAAAAACAAACAGAGGGGGCTTCTCTTAAAAATCAGTTAAGTATTTTGGATAATCATATTGCCAAGGCGGAAACAGACATAGAATTAACTCAAGAGAAAATAAAACAGGCCCAACTAGAAATAGAAGCTTTGCAGATTACCATTGCCGACAAGGAAGCGGTGATGGAAAAACAAAAAAAGATTATTACCAAAATCATTCAAAGTATTAATGCCGATAAACGGAAAAATTATTTGGAAGTGCTTTTAACCAACAATAGTTTTGCCGAATTCTACGACCAACTGCAATATACCACCAATGTTTACGCGGATTTGGGGCAATCAATAAAAGTTTTACGTCTGGTGAAAGAAGATTTGCAGATCAAACAAAAACAGGTAGAAAGCAGAAAAAAAACCTACGAAACTCTAAAAGCCCAACTGGATGGCAAACGGCAAAAATTGACCGATCAGTCTAAGGCAAAGGAAAGTTTGTTGGCGCAAACTAAATCATCCGAATTAAAATATAAAACTCTTTTGGCCAGTTTAAAACAGCAATACCAAGCAGTAATAAACGAACAGCGCGCCTACGAAGAACAGGTGAGAAAAAAATTAGCTCTACAAAATAAATTAGGCGACAGCGTGGGGGCGTTTTCTTGGCCTTTACCAAACCGAACTATTACCGCCACTTTTCACGACCCGGATTATCCGTTTAGAAATGTTTTTGAGCATAGCGCCATAGACATCCGCGCTTCGCAAGGCACGCCGGTAAGAGCCGCGGCCGCCGGTTATGTGGCGCGGGCCAAAATTTGCAGTTCGGCAAGTTGTTACGCGTATGTTTTAATCGTGCACACGGGCAATTTATCAACTTTATACGGCCATCTTAGCCAGATTAATGTAGCTGGTGATCAATTTGTGAATAAAAGAGATGTTATTGGTTTTTCCGGAGGCAGGCCCGGCACTGTTGGCGCCGGACCGTTTGTCACCGGTCCGCATTTGCATTTTGAAGTACGGTTAAATGGCATTCCGGTAGATCCAATAGGGTATTTAGAATAATATGAGACTTAAAATTGGCGTTTTAATGGGAGGACCATCCGCGGAAAGAGAGGTGTCGCTCGTAACCGGCAAAGCCGTATTTGATAATTTGGACAGAAAAAAATATTTGCCGTCTTTAGTGGAGATGTCCAAAGACGGTTATTTTTGGTTGGTTCAGGAAAATGGTAAGAGAAGAAAACTTGATTTGCAAAATAAAGACAGAAAAATTTTTGATATTATTTTTATCGCTTTGCATGGATCGCCGGGCGAAGATGGGGGAGTGCAGGGGATGCTGGAATCGTTGAAAATTAAATATACCGGTCCGGGAGTTTTGGCCAGCGCTTTGGCTATGAATAAAGTTTTTTCGGCGCAAATTTATTTTGCCAATGGTTTGCCTTATCCGGAATTTATTCATTTTACCAAAGATGGATGGAAGCGCGAGGCGGGCAAAATTACAGAAGAAATAGAAAATAAAATTAGTTTTCCGCTGGTAATTAAGCCGGTTGATCAGGGCTCGGCAGTGGGTGTAAGTATTATAAAAAATAAAGTAGAACTAAAAAAATCAATTGATAAAACTGTTAAATTATTTCCCTGGCTGATGGCGCAAAAATTTATAAAAGGCCGGGAAGCTACCTGTAGTGTTTTAGAAAAAAATGGCGAAATTACGGCATTGCCGCCCACTCATATTTTACCAAAGCTTGGTAAATTTTATAATTATAAATCCAAATATCAATTGGGAGGATCCACGCATATTTGTCCGGCAGATTTTAGTTCAAAAATAAATTCTCAAATTCAAACACTGGCTATATTGGCTCACAAGGCGTTAGGATGCCGAGGTATGTCGCGTACTGATATTTTTGTGAACGATAATGCCAAATTATATATTATAGAAACCAACACCATTCCTGGTATGACACCAACGAGTTTATTTCCTGAAGCCGCGGCCCGAGCCGGGGTAAGCTTTTCTCTAATGTTAGATTATATTATTTCCGCCAGTATTTAAGGTATTGACATTGTCTGTTCATTATTGTAGTCTTATTTTGGAGGAAGAAGGAGGTGGTCATTCATGAATGACTATGATTTCAAGCAAGTAAATAATCCTGAAACCGTGCAAAAACTTGTTCGAGTAATTGATGCTTCTAGCAAAACCAAGAGGATGGTTCGTGGAATAATCGCCGATTTCGGCATGATTCTTGACCATCATTTCTGTTACTGCGATAGAGATCCCCAACAGAATCAGAATGTTTATGTTAGTCGGCATAGCCGCAACATCTTGCGGTTTATTCCCCTATGTAGAAGCCAGTTCGTTTGTGGAGAAGTGGCGGAAACACTTCTTTCATGTTCGGGAATGAAACTGGGTGGGCATAAAATTTTGACCCCGGAAACATCAGGCGGATATTTTCTAGGTCTTGCGGTTTCGCGATTAATTAAAGCGGGCAACCTCGATCATATCACGATTAGAATGAATGAAATAGAACGTATAGTTGTCGAGAATCGTGATCAGCGATTTTTGGATGGTACGATTATCTTTGGAAATGAAGTCGTGGTGATAAACGATGTGGATCGCACCGGATCCACACTGGAAAGGCTCATTAAAATTATTAGGCAATTTAAAGGCGAAGTGAATAAGGTGTTGGTGTTCGCTACCTGGAATTATGAAGACTTTCGGAAGCGAATGGCCGCGTTGGGAGTGATGGGACAAGCCCTCATTGAATTTCGGGCAAAAAGCTGGATCAAAGAAGATTGTCCGGAATGTCGGCAGAATAATCGCGATGAGTATCGCGAGCTGATACCGGCGTCAGAAATGTCATAAAGTAGGAGGGATGCGCAGCGCGAACCGCATAAAACGTTCGCGCATCTCAAAAATAGCTTTTTCTAAAAGCTATTTTTGTTTTATTTTTCAAATAGAGGATGAAAATCATGGTGGGTTTTTTCGGCAAATTTGTCCGAAGCATGTACATAGCGCGTAGTAGTATCAAGTGACTCATGCCCTAAAAGTATTTGTATAGCAGCCGGGTTAGCCCCATTTTCGGCCAAATAAGTTGCAAATCCATGTCGCAAAGTATGGGCGCTAATGGGAATATTTATATCAAGTAGTTCGCGGTATTTTTTTATTTTAAACTGTAAGTAGTTGGTTGATATTTTTTTATTTTTTTCTTGATTATTGCGTCCGCGATATGGGACAAATAGCATATCAGACGTACTACTTCTTTTTGCCATGTAGTTTTTTAAGTGGGTAAGAGCCCTGGGTGTTAAATATACAAAACGTTGTTTTTTCCCTTTTCCCAATACATAAATTCGACCAGTTTGGTCAATCTGATTCACTTTAAGTGATAAAAGCTCAGAAATACGCATTCCTGTGGCAAATAATGTCTCTAACATGGCTCGGTTGCGTAAAGCGATCTTCTCATCATCTTCATATTTCATGGGGGCTTCAATAATTTTTATAATTTCTTCAAATTCAGGCACTTGAGCATGTTTTTTAATATTTTTAATCAGCTTTACGGCAACCCCGGATATGGGCGGATTATGATCCATATCCTCCATAAATTTGAGATAGGAACGCAGAGATGATAACATGCGGTTTATTGAGTAGCTACCTAGTTTTTTATCGGATTTACCAGTTGACGCAGCAGTTTTACGCTCTGAAGAATTTAAGTATGCCTTATAACGCAATATGTCCGTTTTGTCTATCTTGTTGAATTCTTTTTTTATATCTTCGGTTAAAAAAAATTCAAAAGTTTTTAAATCTCTTTCGTAATTATACGCAGTTTCTTCAGAAAAATTATTTGCTTTTAAATTCAAAATAAAATCATCTAGATAGGGGAGTCGGTTCATATTAGTCATACTGAATTGAGTGTAAGGGTTATTATACTCAATTATACCTTGCTTCTAAGTTAAGGTCAAAACTCTTATCCACACCCTTCCCCACTACTTCCAGTACACTTTTTCACCATATCGCAAATCAACATACTGTTGCGGTTTTATGGTAAGCAAAATTTCTTTTAAAGTATTTATTTGCGCGTCATTATTATTTTTTGGCTGAAATAAAATACTCCACGAATCAGTGGTATCAATAGTTATTCCGGAGTTAAGGTTGTCTAGAGTAAAGAATTTAAGGCTGGCTATCCCCTGTTCGGCAAGTATCTTATACCAGGCAATAATAGCGGCGATGTGTTCTGGTGGTAAAATACCTTCCTGTTTAACCTCCACATCAAAACTCCGTCGGTCATAAACTATCGGATAATTGCCAAATAATTTATTTATTTTTTTATAATCCGGAATGTGTTCGGCGCTCGATGTGTTTATCGGCGTTGAACTAGAATTGGCGGCAAGCATGTCGGCGGTGCTGGAAGCGAATTTTTGCGTCACTTCATATGTCTCTACGTCCCTTAAATGTTTAATGGCCGTTCCCCCGCTGTCCAGCAAGAAATATTTCTTGCCATTATCATAAATGACGGAAGAAATTTTTTCTTTAATGTTTATGTCTAAACGATTAGGAAATTCTTTTATTACCGCCACGGTTTCAAAAGAGAATTTTTTATAGAGTTCGCCGGATATTTTGCTGGTGTCAATGAAAAAATAAGCGTTTAACGGCAAAACGCTTTTTTTATTTAAAAAATTTTCATAAACAAATTCATTCAGTTCATTTTCGGTTGTATTGCTTAATCCTGAGTAATTAATTTTGTTGATTTTAAAATAGGGAATATAGGCCAGACATATTGTCCAAGCTACAAGAAGCGTAATAAATATAATAAGCTTAACTTTAATTTTACTTGGTTTTTTATGTTTCTTAAAAGGATTAGTTTTATAATGAAATGAATCTTGGGGTGAGGAAATGGTATATTGTTTTTTCCTAAAAAAACGCAAAACTTTTTTACGCCAGCTTAAATGAGGTTTGTATTTTTGAAAAGCGTATTCGGAACGAAAATGCTTCATACTATTTTATTTTTCTATTCTTGGCAGTAGCGGATTGATTCTATCCGCTATTTCATAATTAATCGTTTCACACCACTTGGCCAGATCATCAACAGAAATATTTTTTGATTTATCTTTGCCGATTAAAGTTACTTTATCCCCCGCTTTTACCGCCAAATTAGTTACATCAACCATACAGATATTCATACAGACACGGCCCAGTATGGGGCAACGTTCGCCTTTAATAAGCGCGTAGCCGCGGTTGGAAAGTCTGCGGTCATAACCGTCCCAGTACCCCACCGGCAGAATAGCTATTTTTGTTGGTCGATTGGTCGTATGGGTGCCTCCATAACCTATTTTAACGCCTGCCGGGAGAGTTTTTACCTGAATTATGGTGGTGTACCAGGATAAAACGGGTTTTAGTTTAATAGCGATTTTATGATTGTTCGTGGGGTATAAACCGTAGAGACTTAACCCCAAACGTAAAGCATTTTCATGGGTAAATTTATAGGCCATACCGGCGGCCGAACAGGCAATATGCCTAATAGGAATATTGATATTATGCTTGGTTAAATTTTCGCAAACTGACTTAAAAATTTCATGTTGATTTTTAGTGTAAACAAAATCATCTTCGCTGGAAGCGAAGTGGCTCCAGATTCCTTCTAGGTCTAATTTTTTATATTTTTTTACTACGTTCACAAAACCAAGCGCTTCAGCCGGCAGAATTCCCAGCCTGGACGCGCCAGTATCTATTTTTAAATGCACTTTTACTTTTTTATTTACCCTCTCCCCTACTTTGTTAAATAATTTAGCGTTTTCTAAACTGTACAAAGGAAAAATAATATTATTTTTTATTGCCAAAGCCAGTTTTTTTTCATCCTGATCAAAAAAACTTAAAATCATTATTGGTTTTTTGGCAAGCTTGTTTTTTATAAGATCCAACGCTTCATCCAGACTTACCACGCAAATCCTAGCCACCGCGTCTGATTTTTGGCAAATTTTGGCAATAGTTAAAAATCCATGTCCATACGCGTTAGCCTTGATTACCGGCATAATCATAACTTTGCGGTCAGCTACTTTTTTAAACTGCCGCAAATTATGTTTAATAGCCCGAGAATCAATTTCGAGCCAAGTGAGCATACTACAATTTTTTAAACCCAGTGTATTTTTGTAAAACTTTCGGCACTAAAATACCTCCGTCTTTTTGTTGAAAATTTTCCACTATGGCCAAGGGAAAACGACTGGTAACTATGGCCGTGCCATTTAGCGTATGCACAAAGTCAGCGCCGCCGTCTTCTTTGCGATATTTTATGTTTAGTCGGCGCGCCTGATAATCGGTGCAATTACTGGCGCTGGTTATTTCACCATAGCCACCTTGTTTACCGTCTTTTCCCTTCATAACCATCCAGGCTTCAATGTCATATTTTCTGTAAGCCGACCCGCCCAAATCGCCGCTGGCCACATCAATTATTCGATAGGGTAATTTTAAGCCGTCCATAATCTTTTTTTCCATGCCGAGCAGTTCTTGATGTATTTTTTCACTATCTTTGGGTTTGCAATAAATAAACATTTCCAGTTTTGTAAATTGATGAACACGGTAAAGGCCCTGGCTGGTTTTTCCATAAGCGCCAGCTTCGGTTCTAAAACAGTGGGATAAGGCCACGTATTTTTTCGGTCCCTTGCTTAAATCCAACACTTCTTGCGCGTGGTAACCGCCCATGGTTATTTCGGCAGTGCCAATCAGGCTTAAGTCCGTATTTTCCAGAGAATAAACTTGAGTTTCTTCGCCGCGCGGATTAAATCCAACACCGGCCAGGATTTCATTTTTGGCCACATCCGGAGTTTCCATTAAGGTATAGCCGTGTTTAGTTAACACGTCTATGCCGTAATTTAACAAAGCCTGATTAAAGCGGACTAAATTATTTTTAGAAAAATAAAATTTTGAAGCCGCTACTTTGGCTCCCCTTTCAAAATCTATCAGATCAAGGTTAAGCAGGAGCTCCTCATGATCTTTGGGAGTGAATTTAAACGGTTTTGGTTTAGCGCTGATATGTAGAACTTTAAAATCACCTTCTCCGCCCACCGGAGTTTCCGGATGAGTCAGATTGGGAACTTTAAACAGTAATTCATGATATTTAGCTTCAAGATCTGCCATTTGTTTTTCTAATACAGCAATGTTGTCTCCCACTTTACGTAGCATAGCTATTTCTTCCTCGCTCGGTTTCCCTTTGGATTTGCTTTTGCGCAGCGCGCGCAGATCATCGGCTTCTTTTATGGACTTTCGTCTCTCACTATCCAATTTTAACAGCAAATCAATGTCCGCGTTAACCTGGCGATTTTTACAATTGGCTTTAACTAAATCTTTATTGTCGCGGATAAATTTTATGTCTAACATATTATTTAACGTATTTTTTTATAATTTTATTATTATTTTTTGATTGAATACTTTTTTTATTCAATGGTAACATAGTCATTTTTAAAGCATTCTTATATGTAAACCAGCCATGTCCGCAGGTTTCTGCGTCTGCGGGTTTAAATTGGCCGGATTTTATTTTACAAATATAGAGAATAAGATGCACTTGATAATTGAATTTACTATCAACAGTAAGTATGTCCGGTAATTGTTCTACGACTTGAATATTATAACCGGTTTCTTCTTTTATTTCTCTTTTTAAACATTGAATTATGCTTTCGCCATCTTCCACTCCCCCGCCCGGAAACTCCCATTTGTTATTAAATTCCGGACGCAAATCGCGGCGTTTGGTCATTAACATTTTTTTATTTTTAATTAAAATACCCACAGGCGCGACCATTTGTTTAAAAGAGTATTGTTTCATTAAAAAGTATTTTAGCCGGCTAATCATTTTTCCTCGATGACTCACTCTATTTTTGTCCAATAAAGAAAGCTCGGCAAAAGTTTTTTTAAGCGGCGGGAACCAAAAAATAGAATCATAACCCATTCCCTCTCTGGAAGGTTGCTGAATTTTTTTCGTAATTATTCCTTTAGCTTTACCGATAAAAATGGAAAAATTATCCGTAGCTGGATTATAAATACAGCCGGCAGTCTCAAAATTTGCCCCGCGTTTTTTGTCTGGAACGCCGTTTAGTTTGGCCAAGAGTTTTTTGTTTCTAGCTACGGCAGTTTTGCCGTAGCGCTTTGCTTTTACTCCCGGCGCGCCGTTTAAATAATCTACAAACAACCCAGTATCCTCGGCGATGGTGGTAAGCTTGCTTTTTTTAGCAAAAAATTTGGCCTTTTCCAAAGCGTTTTGCCAGGTGGTGCCATGTGGTTCGTCGACTTCAAATTTGTTTAACTTGAGATCTGTCAAACTAACAAAATCAAATTGAAGATCCGTCAGTTCGGCGGTAATTTCCGTAAATTTCCCCATGTTACTGGTGGCGATCAGGATTTTTCTCATACAACTTAGTTCTTATTTTGGAACTTTTATATATTTTTGGTTTATACGGCTTTAGGCGCACAATCCGGATATTTTTGTTGATAACATTTTTTAGATCATCCACAAAAAATTTTTGATCGTACCCCAAAGCGATTATATCCGGTTTTTCGTCTATTATAACCTGATATTTATTACCCAGAGAGCCAAGCCGGACCTTGTCGGCGATATTTAGTTTTTTTAAATTTTTCAGCCTAGTCTTTTCATCAAACATTGCCTTTTTTTCTTTTATTTTCTGTACAGTGGCGTCTCTGGCTACAATGACAGTCAGGTGATCCCCTAGTTTTTTTGCCGCCTTTAATACGTGTGTATGTCCCGGGTGCAAAATATCAAAAGTCCCAAACGCCAATACTTTTTTCATATGAAATTTCAAGACACGTTTACTTTTCGGGTTTTAACATTGGAAAAAGTATTACCTCTTTTAAGTTAGGCGCGTCAACCAGCAGTTTTACCAACCGGTCTATGCCCATACCCAAACCGGCTGTCGGCGGCATGCCGTGCTTAAGAGCGGTAATATAGTCTTCATCGTAGGGCATGCTTTCTTCGTCGCCGGCCGCGCGCAAGCGCTCCTGATCTTTAAATCTTGATTCTTGGTCTAAAGGATCGTTTAATTCGGAAAAGCCGTTGCACAGCTCGTTGCCGCCAACGCAAACCAGTTGCATGCGTTCTACATATTTTGGGTTATCTGATTTTCGTTTGGCCAGAGGCGAAAGTTCCACCGGATGATCAATCATAAAAACAGGATTTATAATTTTTGGGCGCGCGTAAGTTTTATATATCTCATCAACCATTTTGCCGTAGCCGGTTTTAGCGTCAACACCTTCAATGTCTAACTTTTTAATTTTTGCGTACAAAGATTTTTGATCCGAAAATTCTTCAATATCAATTTTGGCGTATTCTTTAATTAATTCCCGCATTGTTTTGCGAGGATATGGAGGTGTAAAATCAACGTCCTTGCCTTGAACTTGAAATTTAAGCGGCAAACCGGCTGCTTGAATAACTTGAGGAAGTAAATCTTCTACCAAGTTCATAAGGTCGTTATAATCCGCATAAGCCCAATAAAACTCCACTTGAGTAAATTCAGGATTGTGATTATTATCTATGCCTTCGTTGCGAAAACATTTGGCTATTTCGTATACTTTTTCAAACCCGCCCACAATTAAGCGTTTTAAGTACAATTCGGGAGCTATGCGCAGATAAAGCGGAATGTCCAGGGCGTTATGGTGGGTTTTAAAAGGTTTGGCAGCCGCTCCTCCGTACAGAGCTTGCAAAATAGGAGTTTCTACTTCAAAAAAACCTTTATCGTCAAAATATTTCCTTATTTCCCGCACGATTACGCTACGGGTTTTGGCAATCTTCATTGCTTCCTCATTGGCGATTAGATCCAGGTATTTTTGCCTATACCTAATTTCTACATCCGCTAATCCATGAAATTTTTCCGGAAGCGGCAAAAGAGTCTTGGTGAGAAGTTCATATTTTTTTACCAAAACAGTCAGTTCGCCTTTGTGAGTTACAAAAAGTTCGCCATCTACATGGATAAAATCGCCCAAATCAAAATATTTTATAAATAACCTGTAGCTGTCTTTGCCCAGTTCTTTTTCCGAAAAAGCCAGCTGAATTTTTCCGCTCTCGTCTTTTAGGTGAGAAAAACTAATTTTCCCCATTTCTCTTTTGGAAATTAATCGGCCGGCAATTTTTATCGGTGTTTTTTCCGGTTTGGCCATTGCTTCCTTAGAAGAAATTCTATCATTAGTATGGCTTGGGTACGGGTTAATTCCCAGAGAGAGTAATTGTTCCAAACGCTCCAATCTAACTTTGTCTTCTTTAATTTGATCTGACATATAATTACTTTACTTCTAAAATTTCGTAAGTTTGTTTGCCGGCCGGTGTACTCACCACAATTTCGTCGCCAACTTTATGTCCAAGAAAAGATTCGCCCAACGGAGATTCGTTGGATATTTTCCCTTGGAGCGGACTGGCTTCATGCGGGCCAACAATGGTGTAGGATTTTGTCGTGGTATTATTTTTTATTATAATTGCGCTGCCAACCATTATTATTCCCTGATTTTTTTTAAGGGACTCAACTATTTCGGAATGATCTAAAATGTAGCGTAATTCTTGCAGGCGTCCTTGCGCCCAGGCCATTTCTTCTTTGGCCTGATGATACTCGGCATTTTCCGACAAGTCCCCCTGTTGTTTGGCCTCGTCAATAAGATTGGCAATGTCGGGGATTTTTTTGTCTTTTAATTCTTCAAATTCTTTCCGCAGCGCTATTAATCCGTCGGCAGTTAGGTACTGAATTTTATCATTTGACATATATAGTTTAGATAGACCGAGTAAAAAAATTATACCACACAAGAGACAAAGGTCAAAATATTAGTTGGCGTATCTTTTACCCCACCATCTCAGAAAATCGCGCGCAATCGGTTCGGCCACGAC
>JBBUEJ010000023.1:1729-15266 GCA_038056955.1 Patescibacteria group bacterium | reverse complement strand
GGTTCTTCCAGCTTGGCCGCCAAATGCGGCTGGACTACCTGGCCGCCGTTCGCTACCGCCGCTGTCCAGACAGCCACCTGCAGAGGCGTGACCAGCAGATCTCCCTGACCGATTGATAAATTATATGTATCACCCACGTACCATGTTTCACCCTTGGTTTTAAATTTCCAATCTTTGCTGGGCACAAACCCGGTTGCTTCACCAGATAAATCTATGCCGGTTTTTTGGGCAATGCCAAAATTTTGCATATACTTTACTATTCTATCAACACCTAAACCCACAAAATCTTTGTAGCCACCGCCGATATAATAAAAAAAGGTGTTAACAGACCAAGCCAAGGCTTTATTAACATTGGTCATGCCATGTCCACCAACTTTCCAGTCTTTAAAATAGCGATCGCCTAACTGCAGCCCGCCCACGCTTAAAAAGGCGCTACGCTGGGTAATTATTTTTTCTTGCAAAGCGGCCGCGGAAATTATTAACTTAACGGTAGAACCGGAAGGGTAAGTGCCGCCGATTGCTCGGTTAAACAAAGGATTGTCGGGGTTGTTGATATAATTATTATAATTTTGTTGAGTAATGCCTCCGGAAAATTCATTATTATCAAATGCCGGCAAGCTGACCATGGCTAAAATAGATCCGTCGCGCGGGTCCATGGCGATAGCCGCCACTCTTTTTTTATTGGTTCTGGCCAACATTTCTTTAGTTAGTGCCTCAAGTTTTTTTTGTGCCTCTAAATCTATGGTTAAAAATAAATTTTTTCCCGGCCGAGGCGGCTCTTCGGCCAAAACGGTTTGTTCGTGACCCAGAGCGTTGACCTCTATTTTTTTAATGCCGTATTTTCCGCGCAACTCCGATTCGTAGATTTTCTCTAAACCGGTTTTTCCGATACTATCAAAAATTAAATAGCCCTTATCTTTTAATTTTCCCGTTTCTTCATCATTAAGTTTTCCTAAATATCCGAGTAAATGAGAAATGCTAAGCGAACTGCTGGAACTGCCGCCGGTAATGTATTTTCGCTTGCTTCCTTTTTCAATGGAGACGCCGGGCAGCTGTGAACTTTGAATGTACAACTTTAAAGCCGATTGGTAATCTAAATTTTCTTTGACAACCAGAGAGGCGTAGCTGTAGGAGCTGTATTTTTTTAACAAATCTTCAATTTTTTCTTTGGACACCCCGCTTAAACTGACAACTTTATCAATAATAACCACGCGTTTTTCTTTGTCGCGCGGCAAATCCTGCGGAATCATGGTTAAAGAAAAATTAGGCACATTTTCCACCAATTCGGTATGAAATTTATCGTAAATTATCCCCCGCTCGGAAAATATGGGCCGGAGACGGATTCTGTTGCCTTCAGCCAAACTGCGATAATAATTACCTTTAATTATTTGCAAGTAAAAAGTCCTTCCAGCCATAGCAGCAAGTCCAGCTAGTATCACCAGGCTCATAATAAAAATCTTTTTTTTTGAAATACTGGTTCCGAGATATGTTTTAGTATGCGCTACGGATATTTGTTTTCCCGCCCCGGCTTCAAAATTAAAAGATTCTTCCACCCAATTGTGGTTATATTTTCCCGCTAAGTTTCTATGCGGTATCTTGTCCTCCTGAATGTTAAATAGTTCAGCCATATAAAATTTTGGGAGGTTTTCGCAACGGGTTAAATCTTTTTAGAAATGTACGATATAAAAAATATAGTACAAATACCACAACTGACGAAAGCAGGATTTCCCAGCCAGCTGTTGCTATAATTTCTTTGTAAGAAAGGGATTTTTGGTGGAAAAAGTATTTATTAACGGCTAGAAACATTACAAATAAAATTCTGTACAGGGCGATTCCCAAAAGAAGCGACAGAAAAATCATATAGCCGGATCGGTTGGTTAAAATATTGAGCTGAAACCAATTGATTATCAGCAGACTTATGATAGTGGCGGCCATGCCGATTCCAAAAGGCGCGCCGCTGAATAACTCCGAAAAATAAGAGATAATTAAGCCAAGCCAAATAATTTTTTTATCTGAGCTGATTGTTAAAAACAGGAGTAATAAAGAAAACGTGATATTTATATGATTAAACGGAAATGGTAAAAAGTTTACAACAAAAATTTGCGCTACCAGTATTAGCGAGATAGTTATAAAAAACCGCAGCGCTCTCCAGAGTAGGCGCATACAAAATTTAGTTAGAAATAAGAACACTGACAATAGTAAGCTTGGAGAGGTCGATGGCGGTGGTCAGCACAGCCTGTTGAAACGGCTGGTAGGCCTCGTTTTCAGCCACTGCCACTTCGCCGATTAGCAAACCGCGCGGTATGGTTTGTTCCAAGCCAGAAGTAATAATTGTATCGCCGATAATCACGGTTTCATTTCTCGGTATAAAATTCATCCGCACGCTTAATCCGTAACCACCCTCCACCACTCCCAAACTGCCGTCTTTATTTAGAATGGTCGCCGCTATTTTACTTTGGTTATCATTTATTAAACGCGCGAAGGAAATATTTTTCTCAACTTTGGCGATCGTTCCCACCAGTATTCCGTCTCCAGCGACAACCGGCTGACCAAGTTTTATTCCCACAGCTTCGCCGGCGTCAATTATCACCATCTTTTCCACACTATCCGAATTTTGTCCCACGACATCCGCGGCCACGCTGATAAAATTTCGACGGTGAAAAAAGTTGAGCTGTTTTCTAAGCTCAATATTTTCTTTTTCCAAATCTTTTAATTTCGCGTCGGCTACTTTTAAGTTTTGATTTTCATTAAGGCGCTTATTATGCTCCTCCACCATGATTTTTTGATTGGCAAAATAATTATATGCGTCTTGAGAAGCGACGCGCCAGTGAGTTATTTGGGTGGAAATAGGAATAATTAAAAAGCGCGCGCCGCGTTCTACCGCGCTAAGCCAGCCCAAATAGTGAAAAAAAATCAGCAACGCAAATATAAATCCTAAAAAGAAATAATTTTTAGCTTTAAAATGAAGCATAGCAAAGTAAGATTAGGCGGATCTTTGGTTTTGGGTTTTAACAGCTATTTCGGCAAGCAGCTCTTCATCATCTAAAAGTAAACCGGTGCCTCTAACCACTGAGGTTAACGGATCGTCGGCGATGCGCACCGGAATTTCTATGGCCCGGCTTATAAGCTGATCAAAGCCCCGCAACAAGGCGCCGCCACCGGAAAGCACAATGCCCCTTTCGTGAATATCCGCGACTAATTCGGGAGGCGTAATTTCCAAAGTTCCTTTTATATTTTCGATAATAGTCCGCAATGATTTTGTAATAGCTTCTCTAACCTGAGAGTCGTCAATCATGATTTCTTTCGGCAATCCAGTAACAAGATCGCGGCCGCGCATAGGAAAATGCATGGGCTCATGAAGTTCTATAGCCGATCCGATTTTAATTTTTATTTCTTCAGCCTGCTTTTCTCCTAATAATAAATTAAAATTGTCTCGGGCGTACTGCATAATATTTCTGTTGAGCTCATCTCCGGCCACGGGAATAGAGCGCCAAGTAACTATGCCGCCTAAAGAAATAACAGCGATCTCCGCCGTGCCCCCGCCGATTTCCACGATAAAACTTCCCACCGGTTCTCGGACGGGCATGCGAGCGCCAATAGCGGCGGCCATTGGTTCTTGGACCACAATTACTTCTCTGGCGCCGGCATTGATGACAGCATCATTTATGGCTTTTAGTTCGACTTCAGTAATTTCTAAGGGCGCTCCCACCACCACTCTGGGGCGGGTCATAAAATTCATGCTGTCTTCGTACACCTTATCAATAAAATATTTAAGCATTTTTTCGGTTACTTCAAAATCGGAAATAATACCGCTGATGAGCGGACGGGTGGTAAGGATGTGGGGGGGGGTTTTCCCCAACATTTCTTTGGCTTCGTTGCCCACAGCCAAAATTTGTTCAGTTTTGGTGTTTATGGCCACCACGCTGGGTTCATTTATAATAATACCCCTGCCTTTAACATAAACAAGGGTGTTGGCAGTGCCCAGATCAATGCCGATGTCTTTTCTTAATTTCCCCAGCAGGTTCTCAAACATATCTGTTGTTGTACTTTCTATTTGTGAAAATTACCCCTTCAATCGCCGCAAACAGCAGAATTAATAAAATCCCGTTCCACCAAGCGAGCAGTTTTATTTGGAGTAAAATTAATCCTAGAATAATTACCGTTGCCACCAACAGACTTTGTCTGAAAGTGCTTCTAACATGATGAAAGACTATTTGGTCGTTTTTTAAAACAATTTTCTTGATAAGAAAGCCGATGACCGAAAAAGTGCCGGCCAAAGCCAAAAATAAGCTGGAATAAAAGAATAAAAAACCAAAAAATCCGGCTTGACTTGGATCCACGCTTCCTAAAACAAAAAACCAAGCCAGCCAGCAGATGGCGGCTCCCACGGACATTAAAACAAGGTATTGACGCAGGGTCATAGTCTTAATATCTTAGCCTTTTTTTAATAGTTATGCAAGAGGAGTTTTTAAGCTAAATATCGTATTTTTTCCACTGTCTGGCCGCCTAATTTGTTATTTAGTGTAAGGATTATTTTTTTCTCATTTAACCTTATCTCTTGCGCCATAACCGAACTTAGACAAGTAATGGTAATTGTCCGATCTTTAAAATATACAGCCTGCGCGAACCTGACTGATTCCGCGCCAAAAAATTCTTTTATAATTTCGTTTGTTTTTTCCACCACAATAGAAGCCTCAACATGTTTCCAACCAGGTACCTGTTGTTTCATTTGTTTTTTTAAAATTTCTCCGAGTGATTTCATGGCCATACAGTATTCATTAATTCTT
The DNA here is from genome assembly GCA_038056955.1 of Patescibacteria group bacterium. Classification (GTDB taxonomy): domain Bacteria; phylum Patescibacteriota; class Patescibacteriia; order Magasanikbacterales; family GWA2-37-8; genus XYD2-FULL-39-9. The sequence goes on along the minus strand of JBBUEJ010000023.1, from coordinate 10,479 downwards.
TCCAAATTGCATACATTGCGTATGTATCTAAGCCGCAGTATTTTCGCAAATCATCGGCTATTTTGAGTTTTTTTGTTTGTGAGCTAGAATCAAATATCATTTCACACCACGCTTCCATTGCGGATCCGCCTTCTTTTATTTCCAGTTCCTTATAAGTTAGTCCCGGAGCCATAACAGGTAAAACTTTTTTTATTGAAACCTTGCCTCTAAAATCAGGATGAACATAAAATTGTTTTTGAAATATCTCCATCAAATCATAAATTCTATCATTTATATCTTCTAAAAAATCTTTATGTTCAGGGTTACGCCCGGATAATTGTGAATTTATACCTTTCTCAAATCTCTTACTCCAAACAATTATACTGCCTTCCGGCCCGATCGTTTCTCGTAGTTTGGTTATAATGGACAAGGATGGATCTGTGGCCTCTTCATGCAAATATTCAAAGTGTGTTAACTCACCGTCTTGGTCATTTAATATATGCAGAGAAAATTGAAATGGTATTTGTTGGTATGGCTTAAAACCATTAAATAAAGGTATCGCCGGCGGATATGTTTCGTAATCTAAAAAATACAAAGGGTATACAAGCGATTGCAGTTCTTTTTTTATGGCGGTTAAATCTATTAATGGTTTTTGTCTCTTGTGTACGTAAACTTGATTTTTTTGATTAAGACTAAGTTCAAAGTCTTCCGGGATATCATTAATGTCAAAGATTTGTGAATCAATTAGCGACTCCAATTTCTTTTTGCTCGCCCCAATTCTTGATAAATCATGAACCGAGTACTTTGGTACTTCCGGATATGAATACGCGAAAGTTTCACAATGCGCGCTTCTGCCCGCGTATAAACATTGACACACTAAAGCGCTTTCATTTTGCTGAGTTAACGCTTCCGCGGCTTTTTGCATTTTTAATCTAGAGGATTCTTCCCGCTCCTTCACTTCTTCGATAATATCGTCTTTAATAAAAAGTTCTTCCACATTTATTTCTCCATCTTTTACATACTCTTTATTAAGATGGATAATAAAAATTTTGCCAACTTTGATATTTAAAGCTTTTAATATAATCGTCTGAAACATAGCGTCTTCCACATGATCAATTTCCTTTGCGTTTTCGTCCAAAGAATTTGTACCTTTGATTTCATACAGATTCCAACAGTCGTTTTCTTTGTCGTATTCGAGCGCGTCATTTTTTGCCAAAAATTTGTCCCAAACAAATTTGGATTGAAAAAGAACGTGCGTTTTTTTGGCTATATGTTCCTTGGTAATTTGCACAGCCGCATCCCCGCCTTCTCTTATAAGAACACCATCAGGAAACAGTTTACGCGCCCAAGTTTCAACTAAATTTCCTTTGGTTAATAAACTTTTTTCAAAATCAGATGGTTTGAACATTGCCATTATTTCTGATTTATATAATTTCAACCAGGTATTCTTGCCGCAGGATAAATATTCCAAATATGTTGTTTTGCTTATATATTTCATTTGTTATTGATGTGGCAAATTACGGTATTTTTTAGCTACCTTTAATTTATTAGTTTCTCTGTCAATAGCGGCCTGCAACCTGGCATAATCCACATCCTGTACATTTTTAATATTTTTCATCTGTTCTTCGGCTCTTTGTCTTGCCTCTTCAGCTTTGGCAATATCAATGTCCGCCACTCTTTCGGCATGGTCGGCCAAAATTATAATTTCATTTTTTCCGCGCACTTCCAAAAATCCTCCCGATACGGCCATATTATGTTCGCCGTCTTTATCTTTTATTCTCAACTCCCCCGCTTTTAACACAGAAACCAAAGGAATATGATTTGGCAGAACCGTAATTTCGCCGCTCATGGTGGGAATGGAAACTTGAAAAATTTCGTTTTCGTAAATTACTTTTTCTGGCGTGACGATTTTGAATTTTATCATAGAATTTTAATTGATGCTCCCACCACCCCTAGCCCCTCCTCGGACAGGAGGGGAAATTACCTCACTTCGTCTATGGAACCTTTCATATAAAAAGCCTGCTCAGATTTTTCGTCGTGCTTGCCGTCTAATATTTCTCGGAATCCGCGGATAGTGTCGGCCAATTTTACATATTTTCCTTCGGTGCCGGTGAATGTTTCGGCCACAAAGAACGGTTGGGATAAAAATTTTTGTAATTTTCTAGCTCGAGTCACGGCAAGTTTATCTTCATCGGAAAGTTCTTCCATGCCCAAAATGGCAATAATATCTTGCAAGTCTTTGTATCTTTGCAAAACCCGCTGTACTTCAAGGGCGGTGCGATAATGTTCTTCACCAACAACCAACGGATCCAACATGGTGGAATTGGAGTCTAGCGGATCTACAGCCGGATAAATGCCCAATTCGGAAAGCGAGCGGTTTAATACCACGGTTGAATCCAAGTGTGCGAAGGTAGTAGCTGGGGCCGGATCGGTAAGGTCGTCTGCAGGCACATAAACGGCCTGTACAGAGGTGATAGAACCTTTGTTGGTACTGGTGATGCGTTCTTGTAAAGCGCCCATTTCTGTGGCGAGTGTTGGTTGATAGCCGACGGCGGACGGCATGCGGCCCAACAAAGCGGAAACTTCGGAACCCGCTTGAGTAAAACGGAAAATATTATCTATGAAAAGCAACAAATCCTTGCCTTCTTCATCGCGGAAGTACTCGGCCATGGATAACGCGGTAAGAGCTACACGGGCGCGGGCTCCGGGTGGTTCATTCATTTGGCCAAATACCAATGCGGTTTTAGCTAACACACCGGACTCTTTCATCTCTCGGTAAAGATCGTTTCCTTCACGACTTCTTTCGCCTACGCCGGCAAACATAGAATAACCGCCGTGTTCTTGGGCAATATTACGGATTAATTCCTGGATAACAACGGTTTTTCCCACACCGGCGCCGCCAAACAAACCGATTTTGCCGCCTTTTAAGAACGGACAGATTAAGTCAATAACTTTAATGCCGGTTTCCAGAATTTCTGATTTGGTGGATTGTTCTTTAAAAGTTGGAGCCGAGCGGTGGATGGAGTATTTTTTTTCTGATTTTACATCTCCTAGTCCGTCTATGACTTCGCCGGTAACATTAAACATTCTACCCAAAGTTCCCGGGCCAACCGGAACGGAAATTGCTTTACCTGTATCTACAACTTCGGTTTCACGCTGTAAACCGTCGGTCGTGCTCATAGCCACGGTACGAACTGTGTTGGAGCCTAAGTGTTGTTGCACCTCCAATGTTAATGTAGAACCATTGGGCATTTTGACTTCCAATGCATTAAAAATTGCCGGCAAAGTTTCCGGAAAATGTACGTCCACAACGACGCCGATGATTTGGGAAATACTGCCCTTGTTTTTTTCTGTACTCATAAGTAATTCTTTATTCTAAAGCTACCGCGCCGCCCGCTATTTCCGCAATTTCTTGCGTGATGCCGGCTTGCCTGGCTTTGTTAAAATTTAAATTTAGTTCTTTAATCATATCTTCGGCGGCATCAGAGGCGCTTCTCATAGCCATCATACGAGCGCTGTGTTCGCTAGCCGCGGATTCCAGCATGGTTTGGTAAATTTGTGTTTCTACCAATCTGGGTAAAATTATTTGCAGAACGTCCAGCCTGTTTGGTTCAAATAAGTATTCGTTTAAATTTATTTTATCGGATATTTTTTTATCATCTATTCCGGTTATCATTTTTTCCAGATCAACTTCCGAAATCGGCAAGACTTGTCGTAATTTTGCTATTTGAAAAATTGCTGATTTAAAATCCGTGTAAGCAACGATTACTTTATCGTAAGATTTTTTTTCGTAGGCATCTATAACCATTTTGGCAATTGGCAGAGCGTCGTCCAGACCAGGAGTGTCGGTCAGGTTGGTAAAGGCGGCAACCAAATTGAATCCCATTTTTTTGGCAAAATCTGCGCCTTTTTTGCCGATACCGATAACATCCACGCCGGCTTTTTCTGCTTTAAGTTGGACCGCCGTCTTTTTTATGATATTAGAATTAAAACTGCCGCACAATCCCCTGTTGGACGTAATTATAACCATTAAAATTTTTTCTACCGGCCTAACCGCCAATAAAGGAATTAGTGTTTTTTGCGTTTTGGAAAGATTGACCAACAAATTCCAAGCAAGCGTCGCATAGGTGCGGGTATCTAGCGCCGCGTTTACCGCTTTGCGCATTTTGGCGGCCGCGATTAACTCCATGGCTTTGGTGATTTTTTTGGTACTGCCCACGGATTTTAAGCGGCGTTTAATTGCCTTGGTATTTACTCCCATAGCGCTTGTTAAACCTTTAAAAATTCGTTACAAGATTCTTTTAATTCGGTTTCAATTTTTTCATCCCATTCGCCCGCGGCAATTTTGTCCAAAAGTGAACGCTTTGATTTATTCATAAAATCAGTCAGTTTTTTTTCAGCTTCGGAAATATTTTTTACAGCCACATTATCAAAATAACCGTTATTTACGGCGAAAATACCAACTACCTGGTTTTCCACCGCTACCGGCTGGTATTGCGGTTGTTTTAATAATTCGGTAATGCGCTGGCCGCGTTCAATTTGTTTTTTTGTTTCCGGGTCTAAATCACTCGCAAATTGGGCAAAGGCTTCCATTTCACGGAATTGAGCCATAGCCAATTTTAATTTCCCGGCAACTTTTTTCATTGGTTTAATTTGGGCGGCGCCGCCGACGCGGGATACGGAAATACCCACGTTTAAGGCCGGGCGAATACCGCGATAGAATAAATCTGTTTCCAAAAAAATCTGACCATCAGTAATAGAAATTACATTAGTGGGAATATAAGCAGTTACGTCGCTGGCCTGCGTCTCAATAATCGGCAAAGCAGTAATAGAACCACCGCCTGATTCTTTATTTCTACGGCAAGCGCGTTCCAATAATCTGGAATGCAAATAGAAAACATCACCCGGATAAGCTTCTCGACCCGGTGGTCGGCGTAGCAATAAAGAAATTTCACGGTAAGCCCAAGCCTGTTTGGATAAATCATCATAAACACAGAGCACATCTTTGCCTTTATCCATAAAATATTCGGCCATGGCCACCCCCGCGTACGGGGCAATATAGGAAAGAGCGGCCGGCGAAGACGCGCCGGCCACGACTACGATTGTGTAGTCCATAGCGCCGGCTTCTTTTAGTTTGGCCACGATACGGGCAATCTTTGATTCTTTCTGGCCGATAGCCACGTACACGCAAATCATATCTTTTCCTTTTTGGTTGATTATAGTGTCTATGGCGACAGCGGTTTTACCGGTTTGGCGATCACCAATAATAAGTTCGCGCTGGCCGCGTCCAATCGGAATCATAGCATCAATGGCTTTTATGCCGGTTTGCATCGGTACAGCCACCGGTTCTCTGGTCATTACGCCCGGAGCGATTTTTTCAATAGGATAAAAAGCTGTAGTTTTAATATCTTTTCCCCCGTCTATGGCCACTCCTAATGAATTTACAACACGACCAATCAATTGTTCTCCCACGGGTACAGATAGTATCTTGTTAGTTCTCTTTACCATGTCCCCTTCTTTAATATGTTCAAAATCGCCTAAAAGCACCGAACCGACAGTCTCTTCTTCTAAATTTAAAGCTAAACCGAAAACGTCACCCGGGAATTCAAGCATTTCTCCCGCTTGGCATTTGGTTAGTCCGGAAATGCGGGCAATGCCATCGCCCACTTCGATAACTTTACCAACTTCTTCTCTCTCAACTTCTTTTTGAAAATACGCGATATTTTTTTTCAATTCTTCAACAATGTTGTTTGTGGACATATTTTAATTAGGAAATTATTTTTTCTCTTAAATTTTTTAATTGTAATTTTAAACTGGCATCATAAACCAAATCATCAACTTTTATTTTTATTCCGCCCAATAAATTTTTGTTGATTACTTCGGTAATTTCGGATTTTTCGCCGAATATTTTCTTTAGCTTATTTAATATTGAATTATCCAATTTTCTGGCAGTGGTAATTTCCACCATCTTTATCCCCCCTTGTTTTTTGGAATAATTTATAAATTCTTCTATTATATAGTCCGCCTTTTTTAGTTTATTATTTTTTTGTAAAATCAAAACAAATTGTTTTATTGTTTCCGGCAGATGGCTTTTGGATAAATCCTTGGTTACTTCGTATAAAGCCTTGGCGAATTGTAAATTGCTTTTCTTTCGCATACTACCTCATTTCTTTTACCGCTTCGTCTATTATCTTATTATCTTTGGCCACATCAATTTTTGCGGATAATATTTTTTCCGCGGCCGAAATAATTAAATTCGCGGCTTGTTGTTTTATTTCATTTATGGATTCATCCCTTTCGGTTTTAATATTTTCTCTGGCTTGGTCTACCAGTTGTTCAATTTCTTTTTTAGTTTTTTCCTTCATAATTTCCGCGGCCCGCAAAGATTCCTGTTGAGCTTTAGCGATAAATTTGTTGGCATCAACTTTGGCTTGATCTATTTTTTCCTGATACTTTCTTTCACTCATGCCCAGATTAGTTTCTATCTTCTTCGCGTTCTCTAGACTGTCCTCCACAACTCTTTGCCGTTCGGACATTTTTTTGGTAAGCGGTTTTAAGATTAAATACCATAAAATTACGGCCACAATCGCAAAGTTTATAAGTTGGAAAACAAAAAGCGTGCCGTTAATGCCGAGCGAAGATAGCACTCCTCCATCAGCGGTCATTTCGGCGGCTGTTTCCGCCGCGTAAGCAAAGTCTGTTAAAAACATATAATTTTATTATGGCATTTTAAATAATTCAATTCCATTGGGCTCTTAGTGAACCCAATGAGTTGAATTACTTTAAAGTAAACACTACCACCAAAGCATAAATGGCGATTGCTTCCGCAAAAGCCGCGCCCAGCAACATCGGCACAAACAATTTGTCCGATGCTTCCGGATTTCTGCCGATGGCCTCCATGGCTTTCGCCACCAGCCTGCCGATAGCTAAAGCGGGAAACATGCCGCCGATGGCCATCGTCAGACCTTTTGTCAGCGTAACGATTGATTCGTGATCCATACTATTGACCTTTCTGACATCATTGCCGGCGAGGGGGTTGGTTATTTAGCCTCGTGCCAATGATATCTGTTAAAAATTAATGCGCTTTTTCTTCGTGTCCGTGCGGTTGTGCCGTCATTACTGTTAAGTACACCAATGTTAATATGGTAAACACGGCCGCTTGTATTAAGCCAACCAGCAATTCAAATAACATAAACGGAGCGGGAACTATTACCGCCACCAGACTGCTTAATACCGAAATCAGCACCTCGCCGGCAAAAATATTACCAAATAACCTTAACGATAATGATAAAACCTTGGCCATTTCACTAACAATTTCGATTACCCCGACAGCCAATTCAATAACCGCCGTAAATATCGCCACCGGACCTTTTGTTAAACTTTTTAAAAAAGCGCCAATCTGGATAAACTTGTTGAGGTGGGTAAAGACGCCCACGGTTATGAGTCCAAATACGTGCGAAGATATAACCGCTACCAGAGCCATTGCTAAGGTTAAATTTAGATCCGTATTAGCGGGCCGAAGTAACATGTTGTGGCCGATCTTGATGCTGCCGGTACCGGGTAGAAGACCGAGCCAGTTTGATAACAAAATAAAAAAGAAAACAGAACCGACGATGGGAAGAAATTGCATGGTTTTTTTTCTGTCCCCGGTTACCCGATCAAAGTATCCGAGTAATTTTTCCAAAAAGAATTCCGCGAAGTTTTGAATTTTGCTCGGTTTGAGATGAATTCTTTTTCTTAAAACTAATCCGAGAATAAAAAAAATAGCAATCGCCAGCCAGGTGTTAATTATGGTATTTGTTATGGGAAGTTTGCCAATATGAAATAATGTTTCCGGCGCTAATGTTGGTATGTGTAATTCCATACTAATCTTTTTTAATTTCACCCGCCTCATTCATCCTTTTATACTCTTTGCCGTAGGCCTTAGCTTTTTTATATATAATTTTTGCCGACAATAGCGCCGCCAACACAAATCCCAAAATGGTAAAAAGAGGCGATTTATCGTATTTTCCGTCTAAATACTGCCCGATGAACACAAACAAAACAACCGGCACAGCAATGGAAGCCCCAAAATCACCAAGCATTTTAAAAGCAAATAAATAATACTCGCGACTGCTGGTTTTTTTGGGGTTGTTTTCTAGCATAAATTGCGCCACTACTTTACACAAAAAACCTTGAAAAGTCAAGGATTTTTGAATTTAAGAATGTGGGTAAATTAGTTAGACTACTTTACTGAAAAGTTTTTTGACATTTTTATTGGTAATAGCGGCAATTTCTTCCGGAGATACGCCTTTTATTTCGGCTATTTTCTTAGCTACTTCCTCTACCATCCACGGTTCACAGCGCGTTCCTCGGTATGCTTGCGGAGCCAGATAAGGCGAGTCAGTTTCCACCAACATTTTTTCTAAAGGGCAATTGCGAACAACCTCCAGCAAGTCCAGTTGAATCTGCGGATCAGTTTTTTTGGGCGGGAAAGTAATAACGCCGGTAAAACCAAGGTTTAGTCCCAAAGCTAAATATTTTTGCGCGTAATGCCAGTTTCCGGTGTAGCAGTGGATGACACCGCGAGTTTTATCTGCTAAGCCGGTTAGCAATTCAACCATCTCCTCATGCGCTTCCCGCACATGAATTACCATAGGCAGACCCAATTCCTGCGCTAATTTATATTGAGCTGTAAAAGTTAATTTTTGTTTGGCCAACACCTCTTCTTTGCTTCTGTCCGCGGGCAGTCTGTACAAATCCAATCCGCACTCGCCAATGGCGATAACTTT
>JBBUEJ010000023.1:0-1629 GCA_038056955.1 Patescibacteria group bacterium | reverse complement strand
CTGGTAATAAGAACAAAGGTTACCACAAAAATAATAACTTTTACATAATTTTGATCCCAGTGGGTAAATCCGATTACCCAATTAGCGACAGGTTCATAGTAACGGCTGGCCAAATACACTCCAAAAACTGTGCCAATTAAGGACCCAAGAGTATGCACCAAACCAAACCATAGGCCAAAGAGGGCAAAACTGCTGATAATTATGAGAAGCGCAATGTCAAAAATAGACATAATTATATTAATCTAGGAAATAATTGTTCTGGCTTTAGTATTTTTTTACCGGCCACAGACTTACCCCAGTTTTGCAACTTAGACAATGGTTGCGCCAGCTCGCTGGCAACATCCAATTCTAATTGAGCAAATAGTTTTTCCGATGTTTCGGGCATAATCGGCCAAATCATTATGGCTATGTGCCTTAGGGATTCGGCTAAATGGTGCAGTATATTTCTTACCTCTTTCTCTTTACCGGCTTTCATCATCGCCCACGGTTGTTTGTCGGAAATCATTTGGTCGCAATAAGAAATAAATTTCCAGATGGATTCTAGCGCTCTATCAAAATGCCAAACGTTCATAGCGCGGTTGTAATCAACAAAAATTGTTTTAGTTAAATAATCCGCCATTTCCCTGTTAATTTCCGTGGTCTTAGGAATAACTCCGTCGCAATATTTTTCAATCATCACCAAAACACGGTTGGCGAAATTTCCCAAACCGTTGGCCAGATTCGCCTCGTAGCGTTCGTTAAATTTGGCATTCGAGAAGTCGCCGTCATTATCAAATTGGATTTCCCGCATAAGGAAATAACGCGCGGCTTCCAGCGGATATTTTTGGGTTAATTCCAGCGGATTGATTACATTGCCGACACTCTTGCTCATTTTTTGATTATCTACGGTAATCCAGCCGTGCACCGCGATTTGTTTTGGCAATTCCACCCCCACCGACATAAGCATAGCCGGCCACAATAAAGAATGAAAGCGGTTGATTTCTTTGCCAATAACGTGCGCGTCCGCGGGCCAATATTTTTTAAAAAGCTTATTGCTTTTCGTTCCCCAGCCCAGAGCCGTTAGGTAGTTTGTTAAGGCGTCAAACCAAACATACATCACTTGCTGGTCGTCATCCGGCACCGGCACGCCCCAAGGCAGTTTAGCTTTGGCGCGGGAAATGCTGACATCTTCTAAACCGGTCTTTAAAATATTTTTCATTTCGTTGAATCTGGATTCCGGATAGACAAAATTTGGCTGTTTCTTAAACAGAGACTCTAAATCTTTTTGATATTTTGATAAACAAAAAAAATAATTTTCTTCGGAAACCGTTTCCGGAATAATATGATGATCCGGGCATTTGCCGTCCACCAAATCTTTTTCCGTTTTAAACGCTTCACATCCAACGCAATACAAACCGGTATAGGTTTTTTTATAAATATCGCCGTTCTTTATGGATTTTTTCCAAAATTCCTGCGCGCCGGCAATGTGACGTTCTTCGGTAGTACGGATAAAATCATTATTACTGATGTTCCACTGGTCGGTCAAACTTAAAAACTTGGCGGATTTTTCCGCGGCAAATTTTTCTACCGGCTGGCCCGCTTCTTTGGCCGTGTGCAACATTTTTTGGCCGTGCTCATCGGTGCCGGTGA
>JBBUEJ010000022.1:0-11624 GCA_038056955.1 Patescibacteria group bacterium | reverse complement strand
GGGTAAGATACCTAACAGTTTACACTATGTCGCATTTCTATTTAGAATACTACGGTTTACTATTGACAATTTGCCGTAACTATCAATCTTTCATTGTTACTCTAAAAACCTCTCAAGTATAATGTCTATCTCATCGGGCATAAGACGGAAATCCTGCCCCACGCTTATTATTGCGTCACGCACTACCACAGATGCTGGCACTTTTTCTCCTTTTCTAATTTTTTCGCCCAGATCAAGAGGAATATCGCCATTTTTTAACTTGGGATCTGTGGCCAAATCATCAAGTTTTTCCGCCACAGCGCGCCTAATATCTTGAAAAAATCCTGCATTTTCCAATCGGTTTGTAACCTCTCCCCATTCTTTCTTCATATAATTTATACATTTTAAATCGTATTTATCTCCGCCTCTTTCTTGACGACGATTTCTTTCACTTTATCATTGTATTCTTTTACTATTTTTTCCAAATCTTCCTGCAATCGGTATTTTTCATCTTCGGTAATTTCTTTATCATCTTCACTCGCTTTAATCATCTCTTTAATTTCCTCTCTTACTTTACGCACGGCAATTCTGGCGCCTTCTTCTTTTTGATGTAAAACTTTTATTAGTTCCTGGCGGCGTTCGCTGGTTAATTCCGGTAAAGATAAACGGATCTGACTGCCGGTATTTACCGGATTCAGGCCTGTGCCGGAATCCCTAATTGCTTTTTCTATAGCCGACAGGATGCTTTTATCCCAAGCTTCAATATTTACGGTTTTGGCATCGGGAATATTTATGGACGCCAAAGACTTTAGAGTTTGGTGCGTGCCATACGCTTCTACCATTATATCTTCCACTATTGCCGAAGAGGCTCGGCCGGTGCGCAAACCGGAGATGTCGTCTTTGAAAAAGTCTATGGCTTTATCAAAATCCCCCTTAAAATCATTTATGTTCATATTTTATAGTGTGGTAAATCCGAGAAAAAGAATTTTGCCGTTTTCGCGGCTGGTGAGCAGGTCTACCGGTATGGTGTTGCTGGGCAGTTTTCTTGTTACCCAGTTTACCCCGCCATCCACCGATTTGTACAGGGTGCTCCGCACATTTTTATTATTATCCCCCAAAATCGTGCCAGTATAATACATTTCGGCGGAATTTTTTGGATTTAAGGCAAAAGCGTAAATATTCACACTGCCGGGCGGAGTAAGCAGTTTAACGTCCGTCCAAGAAGCGCCGGCATTGTCCGATCGCAAGATACCGTATTTGGAAATCCAAAACAAACTGTCTTTTTGCGCCGGATTTAAAACAAACCGATTAAAAGTTAAGCTGTCGTTGAAATTTTCAAAACCGGCGCTGGCGTTAACCCAATTATCGCCGCCGTCGTCGGAACGATACAACCCTTGATTGTAAGCGGCCGCGTACAGGCGACGCGGGTTAAGCGGATCCGTAGTTAAATGACGCAGTTCAAAACCAAACCGCTTGATAATGCGCCAACTTTGTCCTCCGTCTTTGCTGCGAAAAACATCTCCGCCCAGCTGCGCGCCATAAATTATTTTGGAATCACTGCTATCTACGGCCAAAGCCACAAATCTTTGCGTGGTTCTTTCTTCGGTAAATAATAAATCCCAAGTTCTTTGGCAATCGTTAGTTTTGTAAATATGCTGGCCGTCGCTGACATAAATCATGCATTTATCGCGCGGATCAACGCTTAAACCATAAATATATTTACCGGCCATAACTGCCGTAGCCTGCCAGGTCTCGCCATTATCGTAGCTATAATACAAACCTTGTCCGCGCGTACCCATATACAAAGCTTTGGGATCGCCGGGATCGGTATAGATTTTGTAAACTTTGGCGCCCGCTAAACTTTTTACTCCTTGGGCCGTGAGCAGAACCGCTTTTTGTTGCCAAGTTTCACCGCCATCGCCGGAGCGAAACATTCCCATTGGTCCCTGCGCGGTGTTGATAAATTGAATACAGCCGGCGCCGGTAAGCGTAAGCGCCGCCAGCAAGCCGAACAAGAGATGGATTTTTTTAGGCATAATATAATAAAATAAATTTTTAATTTTGTAATTCCCCGCTTGGGCGGGGTAGGTCTCAAGGCCAGGGGTAGGTTGTACGGCGGTCAGTTATTGGTGAGTGCCGGCCAACCCACCCCTACCCCGCCCAAGCGGGGAATAGACCGTACGATAATTCAACACACAGACAACAAAATTTGCTCAACAACAAATCGCGGGTTTATATTTTGCGCCAACAAAATTTGCGCCTTTTTAAAACTATCTACTAGCCCGGCCGTAGCCAATAAAGCTGGATTGTTATTTTTGATTTGTTCTAAAATCTGTTCCCTCCATAATACAATCCAAGTTTCTATAGTCTGATTTAATTTTTCACTAACGCGGATAGAGTCTTTTTTATCATCCAGCAAATCCTCCACTGCTTTTATTTTTTTATAAAATGGCTGGCCGGCTATTTTTTGCCAACGATCAATTTCGTTATTAAAAATTTTTCTTAAATCTTCATCGCTAGCCAGCGTTACCGCCCGCCCCGGCCTGTTCCAAGACAATTTTGCCGACTCGGCTGCCAACGCGCCGTCATATCCCAATTTTATCAGACCATCTTCAATGACTTTAATGTCCACAGAAGAAAAATAAAACATCTGACAACGAGAACGAATGGTGGGCAGGAGCTCACTGTCATCGGAAGTCAGTAAGAAAAACACTCTCTTTTCTCCGGCTTCTTCCAAACTCTTGAGCAGGGCGTTGGCCGATTCTTCGTTTAACAGCTCGGCTTCGTCTATGATTATTACTTGGTAACCGCCAAACCAAGATTTGTTACGCAGTTTTTCTTTTATCTGCCGAATCTGCGCGATGCCAATATCTTTTTTAACTTTCTCGGTTTTTTCGTCTATTTGCCGGCAAACATAATAAAAATCCGGATGCGTGTCTAGCTGTTTTTCGTTTATCCCGATTTCGACATCGGTCGAAATCGAGTCCCGACCGTCGCGGTCGAGGATCCTCGATTGTCGCAAATCGGGAGATGCTCGATTTTGTGGTGGCAAAATCGGCATTTTCAGTATCTTCGCAGCCAAATGCCTGGCTACTGTTTTTTTGCCCACGCCGTCGCTGCCGACGAAACAATAAGACTGCGACAACGCTTCTTTGGATATAACTTTATCAAAAAAAGAAATAATTCTTTCATGGCCGATAATACTCATATTGTTTTAACTATTTTAATCTTTCTCGCACTTTTTTTACCACATCGTCTATTTTCCAATCCGCTTTTACCAAATAATCAAATACGCTGTGCTGCATGGCCTCGGCCACTTTGCTTTCATCGCTTAAATTCGTAAGCAATATTACAAATACATTTTTCCCCCAAGAATCCGCGCGCAATTTTTTTAACATAGTCATGCCATCCATAACCGGCATTACGATATCCAGCAAAATTAAATCCGGATGATGCTGAAACGCTTCAACCAGGCCGGTTTTTCCGTTTATGGCCTCCAAAACCTCAAATTTTTCCATAGCAAATTTTTTTTTAAGCACTTCCAACAATTCCAGATCATCTTCCACAATCAGAATTTTATTTTTAGCGTTTGGCATATCATTATAATAATATATTAAAAAAATTAAATTATTTGGAAAACTCTTTTCCGCCGCTTTTCTTGCTCATTCCGCTTATGGGCATGACAATATGAAACTTGGCGCCTTTTTCTTCCGCTGATTCAAACCAAATTTTCCCGCCGCTTGTTTCTACGATTAATTTTGTAATATACAGACCCAAACCGATTCCATTGGCATCCGCCTTAGTCGCGTTATCGGCGCGAAAAAATTTTTGAAAAATCTTATTTTGCGCGGCCGCGGGGATGCCGATGCCATCATCGGCAACATCAATTTGAAAATATCGCCCAACTTGCTTTAAAGTTACTTCCACCAAACTTTTTTTTGGCTTTGAATAATTTATGGAATTGCCTAATAAATTTAAAATAACTTGTTTCAACAATACCGGATCTAAATTAATAAGCGGCAACTGACGGCTCGGCTTGTTGAATTTAATATGACAATTTTTAGCATTGGCATAAGGAACGAGCTCGGAAATGGTGCTGGAAATAAGGAGCAACACATCTGTTGGTTTGGGCTCTATTTTTAATCGATTCGACTCCAAGCGCGAGATATTAAGCAAAGAGTTGATCAGGCACGCCATTCGCTTTTCTCCGAGTTCTATTTTAAACATGCGCTGTTTTTGATCAGGTGTCAATTCCCCGGCATCGCCATTAATCAGCATCTCCGTATTCCATTTAATAATCGTAAGCGGGGTACGCAATTGATGCGAAGCAAAAGAAATAAAATCGGTCTTCATCTGTTCCACTTCTTTCTGTTTCAGAATATCTCGGAAAATAAAATAAATCAAGAACATTATTTCTAAAAATATCAGTAACGCCGCATAGCCGGCTATGCGGCGTATATCCAAAGCGCCTTTTAAAGATTCCGCCACCGACGCTTCGGCTATTAATGTCCAGCCATTATTCAAACAAGCGGAAACGCCAAAAACCTCTACTCCTTTATAATTTTGATAGGCAACGCTTCCGCTTGTTCTTATTTTGCAATCGCGCGTAAGTTTGTTATCAACAATTTGGCGCAGCGCGAGATGTTTTTGAAAATCCAGCGGCTCTGTAATCATTAAATTTTTAGAATCCACCAAATAAACACCGGCGATGCTGCTATCTCTAAAACTGCTGATAAAATCGCTTAAGCTGGCGGCCTGAATATAATTTATTATAACACCCAAAATTTCCCCCGTGTCTTTATCGGTAAGCGGCGCAAAGGCGGCTATGCTAATTTTATCTTTTAAACGGCCAAGTTTTATCACATCGCTTAAGACAGCCCGGCCGTATGAGAGTTTTTGCGCTTGCAAAATATAGTCTTTCTCCTCATATTCGAGCAAACTGGTTCCAATTTCATCCGCCGCAACAGAGGCAACAACTTTACCGTTTAAATCAACCACATTTATATTATATATAGACGGGTCAAGAGACTGTTTATTGTCGCGCAAATGCGCGCTTAGGTCAAGAATCGCCTTTTGATCTCCTTGCATTATTTGTTTCAGACTGGTTCTGATAAATCCGTCAGATGAAAAATCCACCGCTCTTTGTTTAGCGCCTTCCAAAAAACTTACCACACCGGTCTTTGCTGTCTCTGATAAAAAATTCAAATAATTCACTGTTTGTTTATATAAGTTGTCTTTTGCGGTCTGATAAACCAACCTTCCCACCGCTGCAATGGTAAGTACTACCGTAAAAGAAAAAACAACAAATAATTTTGTTCTTGTTTTTAAATTTTTAAACATAGCTTTTATTATACCACGGATGCCATGATTTTAAAAATTTATTTAGTGGCGAGTATGCTTCGTTTGTAATTCTCCAGATTATCCAAAGCAATGCCCGTGCCTTTGGCCACGCAAAGCAAAGGTTCTTCGGCCACATAAGTGGCAACGCCGGTAGCTTGAGCGATAAGTTCGTCTAAATTTCGCAGCAAGGCCGAACCGCCGGACAAAATTATGCCTTTATCTATAACATCGGCAGAAAGTTCGGGCGGAGTTTTGTGTAAAACTTCTTTAATAGCTTCAATTAAATTTCCTAAACCATGCTGTAGGGCTTCGGTGGTATCATCAGAATTAACGGAAATTGTTTTTGGCAAACCGGAAATCATATCGCGGCCCTTTACGTCCATAATTAAAGGTTTGTCCATGTACATAGCCGAACCGATTTTGATTTTTATTTCTTCGGCCGATCTTTCGCCAATGGACAAATTATATTTATGACGAATATATTCTATAATGGCCTGATCAAACTTGTTGCCGCCGATTCGGGCCGAACCCCAGGAAACAATTCCGCCGAGAGAAATTACCGCTATCTCGGCTGTGCCGCCGCCAATATCTATAATCATATGACCGGAAGCCGCGCCAATGGGAATATCCGCGCCAATGGCGGCTACTACCGGTTCTTTGATGATATAAGCGGCGCGCGCGCCGGCAGCAATTGTGGCGTCTATAACCGCCCGTCTTTCGGTGGAAGTAATGCCAGCCGGAACTGTTACCATTACTTCAGGCCTAAAAAGATGCACTCCTCCCAAAGCTTTGTTTATAAAATACCTAAGCATAGCTTCGGTAGTGTGGTAATTGGCAATCACGCCGTCTTTCAGCGGTCTCTCCGCCAAAATAGAATCGGGAGCGCGCCCAATCATATCTTTGGCCTCAAGCCCTACGGCCAATACTTTGCCGTCGGCTTTGGATACGGCCACCACGCTAGGTTCATTTATAACGATACCCTTTTTTGGCACATATACCAAAACATTGGTGGTCCCTAAATCAATGCCGATTTTTTTGATGAACATACTTGTTGAAATCTCACCTGTCATTCCCAACTTGATTGGGAATCCAGTGTGTCCAATTAAATTGTCTGGATTCCCGCTCTCGGGCGGGAATGACAAACTACTGTAAATTAACCTCAAACTCCCTGTCCAACCTTAAATCAGTATGCAACGAATATTTTGTATCTCCGAAATTTTCCGGCGTCTCACCCGGAACGGCGGACGCTATATTTTTACCGAAATTAAGGTCCAGTGTTAACGCGTGAGCAATGGTTCCGGATTGTTTTTGCGTCAATAAATTGTAAGAGTTCTTTTTTATTTGTTCTGCAATTTGTGGCGCCAAATAAAATTGCCAGACCAACTCGCCGGTTTTGCCGGGTTCGATGGAGGTAAACGCGCCAAACCACTGCTTGCCGTTTTCCATTCCCCGATCAACGGCGCCGACTCCAGTCGTGCGATCATTTTTTAAACTCCCCTTCACGGAAATAAACTGACTGCCTGCGGGCAAAAAAACGCGCGCGTAAGTTCTGTATCGGGTGGTGAATTTGGTAAAGGCGCCTTTGTTGGTATATTTCATTTTGACTGTGGCGACATATTTGCCGGTGCCGATGGAAACAAATGAATAAGACAATTCACGATCCATTACTTTGTCTGTTTTTAGCGATGCCAAATTTGCGTCTACCCACAAAAGATAATCCCCTGCCGTTTGTTTTACTTCTCCGGCCCAATTCTTGGCCAGCAAAACGCTTTCTACTTCCGGATCAGTGGAATAAGCCATAATATGTTTTTCCGCCAGCATTCTTTGGCTTAAAGCTAAATATTGCGGCCAATACCTAAAAATATCTCCGCGGATTCTGGCCAATAAAGCGTGTGTTAAATCGGCTAAAACTTTTTTACGCTCATCAAAATCAAGTCCTTGTTCGGCATAACCGTATTCCACTTCGTATTCCAATTTTTCAGTAAAATTTTCCGCGCTAAATTCTTGATCGTTCACTTTAATCGGACCGCCGATTTTTAAAACTTCCTCCAACAAAGTTGGTGTTATCCCTATTACGGCGTCAATATCATCGGCCGCCGCGCCTTTTTCTTTTTTAAATAAATCTAAACCGGCAACCGAGGAACTGGCAAAATCCGGAGACCAATTGCTGTCCCGGAATCCCCATCTTTTTACCGGCAGATATTTTTGCAGCGGTTCGGGCGGCACCGAGGAAAAATCTTGCGGACTGCGATTGTCCAATAATTCGGTTCCTTCCACTTTCAAAATTTCCGGCATCCCCTTATTTACTCTCACTACCCCGTAAGCCCCGATAAAACCGCCCGCCGGCCTCATTTCCGTATTATTTAAAAATAAAATAAGATACGTTTGCGGTTCACCGAAACCTAAAATTTTTTGGATAAGACTGCTTTCGGCGGCATTGGAAGTAATTTTTTGACTGACAGTCGCCACCACAGCGGATTGCAATCCGCCGGAACGATACCAAAAATACAAACCGACGGCGCCAACCGTCAAAGCGGATAAAATTATAAATGAAAGTTTTTTTAACATATTTTATGATCTTTTTTTCACTGACACGTTAAAACCCAGATATTTCCCCCGCATCAAATGAGTGACGGCATCCAAACACGGGAGAGAAGAAAATAAAATAAGAGAAACCGGAAGCAGAAGCCATTGTAAAACCATAAATAAATACTGATGGCGGGGTTGATTTCCCGGGCGTCCGGGCAGTATTAGCATACTCATTATTGCCGAAACGAGCAAGCCCATCATGGCCAAGGTCATCAGCACCTCCAAAATATTAGGCGCGTTAAAAAACAGGGCGCTCCGCCTGACTTCGTTGCCTGCTATCCAAAGCGGCAAACGGCCGATTACCGTGATTAAAATAGCCACCACCGCCCAGCTCCATTTTCCTTCCCACTCGTGAAAAAGCATGGCCGCTTTTTTTCTCCAGCCGATATTTTTATTTAAACGAAATTGCCACAGCAAATAAGGGATATGTTCCGCTCCCCAGGCCCAGCGCCGTTGTTGAAAATACAAATTTTTCAAACTGCGCCACCAGCTGTCATCGCGCACCGTATCCATGGAAACCGGAATATAAAGCGGTGTGACTTCGTAGTCTCCGTTATACCTTAACCAGCATTGATAAAAAATACGCGAGTCCTCACTGACAATATCTTTGCTGTGCCCGCCGCAATCCATAATCGCTTTAAAGCTCATGCTGTGCGAAGAAAAAGTAATCAAATTGTCCAGTCTGGCCAAACTAAACAGCATCCAAAAACTGGTGCCAAACGCCATAATCCGAAGCACTGCCGGCGATTGCCACAAATTGTTGTTGTATAAAGTTAGCGGTTGAAACGAACTGCGTTCCGGCCGGGGATGTTTGCAATATAAATAGGTCAGATGAGCAAAATACTGCGGATGAACAATGGTGTCGCTGTCAAAAATAGAAGCAATAATATCGGTGTAATCCCAACCGCGACTATCGGCATATTTTTTGAATTCCATTTCCGCGCTATGGATATTGGAACCTTTGCCGGGAATTTCATCCGGCAAATTATCGGGATGCGTATAAAAAATTAAGTCGGCGAATTTTTTGGAATAATTTTCCAGCAGATTCTTTTGCATCTTTTGCCAGTGCTCCAATTTTCGTTCCTCTCCGGAAATAACCAAATAAATTTTATCAGCCGGATAGGTGGAGGCTAAAAAACTATCCAGAGTTGATACAAGCACTTCCCAACCCTCGTTATATACGGGTAAAAAAATAACGTTTTTCCTTTTCTCCCAAAGCGGAAACTCCTCGGTGAGACTGACAAACCAGTTTGATTTAACGGCCTTGCGAAAACGCCTCCACGACAAAAATAAATAAAAAGAAAAATAGACAACCCGTAAAACCCAATAAACATCAAAAATTAAAATAAAATAAATCATCCATAAAGGCCTGGTGAAGGACAACACAACACTAACAATTATAGTTAGCCAGATACTAAGGCCGGGCAAAATTTCGTAAAGCCGATAACGATAATAATTTGAAAGCATATTTTAACCTATACGCGCTTCTCCGCTGTATGTAGGCATGATATATTTTCCCACGACCGCCGACTGGGCTAATTTAAGAGCATAGGCTTGATCAAAATTTTTAGGCAAGGCCACAACCGGTATTTTTAAGCTGAAAGCCAGTGTATTAGCCGCGGTTACCCCCAATCTGGAGGCGGTAAACCGGCCAACGCCTACTACTACCCCCAGATGCTTTATATCTTTCAACCCCAGCTTCAAAGTGGACAATAATTTTTCCAAACAAACTAGAATGCCTTTGTTTTTTGATTTAACGAAATCACGTCGGGTAGCGTCCATTGAAACTCGGCGCTGTAAAACAAAAATTCGTTGAACAAATTTGTTATTCAACCAAAAAGAAAAAACAATTTTGTCTTCTTCGGTATTATCAATAATCAAAAACATACGGGATTTATGATAGTTGGCTAAGCTCGTCTATGACGGTGATATGTTTTTCCTCAAAAATACTATATAAAAATTTATCCCCTATTTCTCTGCGGTCATGCCATTCTTTTGTGGTCATAATGGTATAACGCAAAGATTTCCCCAATTTCTTTTCAAACTCCATAATTAATCTGGCGACCACAAGTGGACGAACCTCTCCTACCAACAAAATGTCAGTTTCCGCGTCCTTGGCGTCCGTAAAACACCCGGTAAACAACAGCACCTTTATTTTACCGGCTTTCTCTTTTAACAGCTCAATCAATTCCCGCTCATATAACATTTGCGCCTTAAAAAGCAAGGACTTCATTTCAATATATAACAAACAGGCCGGGTCTAACTTATAGTACTTAGAACGGCCGGTGCCTACGCCCGACGGCACTTCCACTTTATCTATAGCTATGGGCATTATCAGGCCCACTTGTTCCAAGTTGGCCAGCTCGCGCCTAATGGCATTGAGTTGCGATTCGGCCAGCCGGGCCAGCTCCCGAACGTAAAAAGGCCGCTCCGGCGAATGGAAAAAAATGTGTAAAAGTTTCACTCTAGTCTTTGAACCAAAAAGTTGTTCAAGCATATTTGATATGAGAAATTGTAGAATGATTAAGAAATTACAAAAGATGATTTTATTGCTCCTTAACGCAAGCTGTAGTATAATTATATATAGGTAAAAAGTCAAAATAATATGGAACCGACTCTGCACTTACACGAATTTTTTGTAGAAGGAAGCAGTCCGGAGGTGTCGCACGTGCTTCTAAACATTACCGAACCATCTACCCCGACTGAAAAGAGCAAGGGATACTTTTTTGCTATTTGTGAAATAAATAATGCCGAAACCAAATATATCTCCAAAATGCAAAACATAATAGATGAAATAGAAAATAATTATTACGAAATACCGGATCAACCGGGACAAACGGCCATGGAAATTGTCCTGGACAAAGTTAATCAAGAAAGTTTGTCCATAGTCAAACCCGATATTTCTTTGCACTGCATTGTTGGGGCAATTCGAGAAAACGATATAATTTTTAGCTTCTACGGCTATCCGCAAATGGTGCTGTTCTACAAAACCAAAGACGGATTTTATAAAAAAATGGATCTGGTTGAACAAAATAAAGCCAACGAACAAAGCGATAAAAACCAGCTATTTTCTCAGATAATACAGGGTAAAATCGGCCCGAATGATTTTTTCTTCGCCGGCACCCCTCATATTATAGAATATTTCAATCACGATCGCCTGCAAAAAATTATTACCACCCGGCCGCCCCGCCAAAGCTCGGAGCATTTGCAAAGGGTGCTGTCGGAAATCAAAAATGATTTATCATTTGGCGGTATAATTATTAACTTGCAGGAGGCTGCGGAATTTTCCGCCCCAATAAAATCTTCGCCCGCCAGAAAAGGAGGCGCGGGCCGATCTCTTAAAAACCTATTTAGCACCGAACGAAACACGGCTCATATTTTATCGCCGTCTTTACTGCCAAGATTTCAAGAAAAACTTGATTTTGCCGCGAACCAAAACGAGTCAACGTCGGAAATGATGGCGGACAAAGCCGATATCCGCGGGAGCGCTGACATCAGCTCTTCGCATTTACACGCCAGAGTCGCAAAAAATTCCCCGCATGGCGTCAGATCCAAAAAAGGCGAGGCTATGAATGTGGAAGATTTTATAAAAAAGACATTTGCCTTTATCTGGAAAATAATAAAATACGCGGTCCGGGGCCTGGCGCTTCTGCTTTTATTTATTGGCGCCATACTTTCCGCGCTCGGCAAAAATTTTCTACTGTTATTTTTTATCG
>JBBUEJ010000021.1:0-3405 GCA_038056955.1 Patescibacteria group bacterium | reverse complement strand
TTGCAAATTGACAAATCCCATGGTGCTGGTAGATGCCCACACCGGAGTTCCGGTTCCTCCTGATTGCAAAAACTGACCTGATGAACCGGCTAAAGTAAACATATAGCTGGCGCCATCAGAATACGCGATGGAACCAGCCGGACCGATGGATGACGAATTGGTGCCACCGTAGGCAATGCCTACCACTCTGCCATTCCAGGTGCCGGAGGCAATAGTGCCAAAATATGAATTAGCTAAAACTGATATTTTATTTACAAAAGTAGTGGTTACGCCATTGGTGGAGCTAACCGTGAGCGCGCCATCTGTGGCAACCGTGAGAGCGGTATAATTAGTAGAGTCGTAAGCAAATCTTAAAGCAGATGTAGCCATAGTAATGGCCGTGGAAGTGGTGAGCGTGGTGGTTAAAGGAGGATAAACCGTACAATTTGTATCACCCGGAGAACAGGTTGGGTCGGTAGTTTCTCCTGGCGCGTAAGCGCTGCCGGGAGGACTGGCAAAAACCGGATAAAAATAATAAAGCGCCATTATGACACCGACAAAAATTGAAGATATTTCTAAAATTCTAAATATTTTTCTTTTTTCTAAACTTAGCATATGAAATCCGCCACTTTATTATACCATATATATAGCGCTTAATTAAGCTTTTTTTATTCTTTGCTTAAGTTATCCACAGACAAGCTATTTTAGATAAGTCTTATCCACTAGCATGGACAATAAATCCTTTACATTTTTCTGCGCCGCGGCCTCATTGGTGGAAGCGACAAACTTCTGCCATTGCAATAATATTTCCGGATCATTATATTCTTCCGCTAGTTGCCTGACCGAATTTTCTAGTTTCAAACGTGTTTCAAAATCCACTTCTTTGTCGGATTTTATGACCAGCTTAATAAACAGTTTTAGAAAATCAAGGTATTTCGCATTATAACGCTGGGTTGACAACGCGATCTTTGTGCCTTCCAGCTCTTTCGCGGCCTGAAAATACAAGAGAGCAAAAAGTATATTGCTCCCCAATAGTACCAAGAATATAACCACCCAAAATGCTTTTGATTTCATAATATTAAAATTAATTTTTAATTTTGTAATTTTTAATTTTGTAATTCCAACCCACCCCTACCCCGCCCAAGCGGGGAATGATTGAAAATTACTTAATAACATTTAATCTAGCTTCGCGTTTTTCTCTTCTTTTGTCCTTGTAAAAATTCCACAACAACAGCATTGCCACCAAGATTAAGAGCGCCGTCTTCCAGTCCACAACTTTTAACCACCAATATTTGGTTTTCAGTTCTATGTTTGTATGCACTCCGCTTCCTTCTTCCACAATAAACGGCTTGCCTACATAATCCATATAGCCCGGAGCCTGAATCTTTAAGGAATATGTTCCGCCCGGCACCAGGAAAGAATAACTGCCGCTTAGGCCCGTAATTTGCGGATTATCCTGTTGGAAATCCTTTGCCGGCCACTCTTCGTATGCTTTTTTTGCGGGATTAAAATGATACAAAACAACAACGGCTCCCGGAAGACGCAGTTCTCTGCCGCCAATTTTTTCAAATATGTAACCTTCGGGATCTACTACGGTAATTAACCTAATTTGTTTTGGACCAAACTCCGGGTCTATATAATCTATGACGGTAATAATTTCGTATTCTCCTGCCGGAACCGGAGACTCAATTTCGGCGGTATAAATTCCATCGCCATCCGGATCAGTGTAATCAAATTCCAGCAAGACTAATTTTTCTTCAACTTCTACCGGCTGTTCTTGGCTATAGGCAAAAACAGGTTGGGCAAACAACAAAGAACCTACTAAATCAGCCATAGGCATTTCTACCCTTGCTTGTGGAGTTTTTGATCTAAATACTAAATAACCTCTCACACGCTTGGCCGGCTTATCCGGCCTAATAGTAAGCTGTAATTTTTTTCCGGAAACTGTGGAAATTTTTTGTTCAGGTCTATTTTTGGACGTTAACGATAAAGCTATTCTAAAATCCACTAATTGCCCGGCCGCGCGCGCGAATACTACATCGCTTGGTATTTTGTCTTTCAAATTTTGCGATAAATTACCTATGGGAATGGCCTTTTCCGCGCCAAACTGGCCGATTTTTATTTCGGGCCGATTAAAGGCAACGACATTTGTTAACCCCGGCAAATACATCTGTACGGATTTTAATTTCTCTACATCGCTTAGACGGTTAATACCCACGCTTTTTAGCATATTTTTCACTTGCGGAAACTTGTTAGCTAAAGCCAAAAATTCTTTTGGCAGTGGCGCGAACACAAACCTATTGGTTGGTTTGGGGTCAAGATAGTTCCACGCTCTCCCGAAAACCAACGGAGTTTGCTTGGATACAAAACGCTCAATCGGAATTTTTTCTACAAGCGGCGCTTTAAACCAATACGGGAACCAAAGCTTGGCTTCGGAATATAGTCTTGCCAACGGAGCCGTTATTACTTTAACCGGAAATATTTTTGCCAGAATTTTACCGGCCACGTCTTTGACTTTAGTGATTATTTTTTCTATAGGCGGAGTGATGATTGCGGGCGGAACCGCGGGTACGACACTGGTGGCAGTGGTGGCGCTAACAGGTGGCGGTGGCGGTAGCGGAGGCGGAGGTAGAACGCCCCCCGCAGAAACAAGTATGGCAACGCCGCCGGCGGGAGTACCCGCGACTCGCGTACTGGCCGGACGCCAATCGGTTTGCACCAAACAATTTGTACAACTAAAATTTACAACGCCGGTGTTGGTACCGCTGGCTGTGCCCGAAAAAACTCCGCCGACGCTAATAGTCACTCCGGAAAAATCTATCCAGCCGATATTTTCTCCCCAGGCGCTTCCCGACAATACGCCTTCGGAATTATTTTTAACTCCGCTGTTAGTAGGGTTTAATTTAATCCAACCGTAAAGACTGCTCCAAACATAGCCGGTTAACTGCGCATCTGTGACATGCACATTGCCGTTGGTGGCGGCGAAGTTTAACCAGCCAATTTTTGCGCTCCAGGCATTGCCGGTGCTGATAGTGCCATCGGAGGTGGACGCAAAAACAGGCTTCACTAAAAAAAGTGTTGCTAACATTAACAGCGCTAATTTGCTAATTGTCCTCCCCGAAACCATAAAGGTTCAAGACTTACTTGGTTATATAACTCGTATAGTGTTATTGTCACAATTAGCTCAACGGGGCCAAAAATTGACAATAATTTTTGGCTGTCATCCCGAGTGAAGCGAAGCGAAATCGAGGGATCCCTTTCGTGGTGGTTAAGGGATTCCTCCACTGCGGTCGGAATGACAACTGCCGAAAACCCTGTATGAGTTCATATACAATAGATTGTAGCACACTTTACTAAAAAAGCGCTACGGATATGTGCATCGCTAAAACAAATTTTTAATTTTTAAATTTTTATCGCTTATCGGCG
>JBBUEJ010000020.1:0-12837 GCA_038056955.1 Patescibacteria group bacterium | reverse complement strand
CTCCGCCAACTATCGTTCCATTTTTATCCGCGCCGCATTGCACGCAATTTCTAACAACGCCAACCGAACAATCGGCGCAATTTTTGACGCCTTTATTTATCGTATGCGGAAGCGCGGGTTCGTCGGCACAGGCCAGCTCTTGATAACCGTTGCGACTAATATTTTTTGTTGGAAATGTCCTGCCACTAGTGCTGACGGCGGAAAAAATATTACCTCCGGACGCCTCGCATTTTTCTGAACTTTCAATGATGCCATTGCCGCAATACTGGGCAGGCTGGACTTCTATAGTATTCTGGCAATCGGCGGAGCAATAAGAACAGGGCGCGCCATAAGTTGGCTGGCAGGGTTTGCCGTTGTTGGATACTCCACGATCACAGGCTTCATTCGCGCCGACAACCGCGTCTCCACAAGTACCAGGCGCGCTGACTGTGGCAACAGTAGAACTGACAACGCAAGCCCAGCTCGCGGAGGATGTGGCGCTGGGCGACATCTTGCAACCGCTGGTGCAAACTTTAACGCCCGAATTTCCATCTATGGAACAAGCTTGCGAACCGTCGCATTCTTCTGCGAATTGAGTTTGAGTAATAAAATCTCCGCAATAAGGTCCCCAGTTTTGGCAATCCCACTTGCAAGAATTAGCTTTTACCAAATCATATCTGTCACCTCCGGCTAAAACCGCGCCCGGATCACAAATTTCATAAGCGGATTGCAGAATCGCGTCTCCGCATCTGCCAGGCGGATTAGCGGCGACGCCAGCACAAGAAATATTACAATGATTATACTTTCCGTTTAAATTCCCATCATCACATGTTTCCCCCGGCTCCAGCGCGCCATTGCCGCATTTGCTCAAACTGCTGCATAAAGTGGTGGAGGCAACCCACTGACAAGCGCTATTGCAGACAGTTAAATTTTTAATTAGTCCGCTACACCCATTCGCGTATTCAATTCTACCCGGCGGATCACACTGCTCGCCTCTGTTTGAATTAAGCTTCCCGTCTCCGCAAGCGCCCGACTGCATTGTAGAAATTTCCTGATCAAAATTACAAACGCCGCTGGTATCATCTATTTTAAAAATGCTGGTGCTGACAAAGCTGGCCACAAAACTGCTGTAATTTACAGGCAAAATTCCGGTGTTTTCAAAACGCGCGCGAACCGTATAAGCGCCTGGCGTGCTGGAAACTATATAACGGTAAGCGTAAGAAGCTCTGGAACAGGCGAAACTAAAACGCCGATTGGCAACGCTCCAACCAGTTTCCGGATCATGCAAAACACATTTTTCGGAAGTGGTATTCACCGGGACTTGGCATTGACTATCTGCTGTACAAAAAATATTGGTACGAGTGGCGCAAGTGCCAGCCAAAGCCAATTGATTTATGGGGTCGGTAGGCAAAGCCTGCCCCAAGAAATTTCCTAAAGTAGACCATGACGGCCAAACACTTAAAGTCTGTCCGGTTAAATATGTTCCCTCTTTAAGAGCCGGGGCGGTAACAGCAAAAACTTTTTGGTATACAAAAAAACCAAGTGCCGCCACTACCATTGCCGAAAACAATATTAATTTTTGATTTTTTCCCATACAACTTAATTATACCACATTTATGGTCCCAATAAATTTTGTATCTCATTTAAATCTCTTAGTCTTCGGTAGTTTCTCTTTAATTTATCTATCTGCACCGAACAAACTTCCACATCCGAACAATCTAGATCGCTTTGACAAGTGGTGCTTGCTCCGGGATTGGCCATGGTGGCTCCGCAATAACCGTAATTGGTTAAGTTGGTGTTGAAGCGCAGGTTGCCGATAATTTGTTCAAATACTTTTTTGGTGCTGGCTTGCGCGTTTGCATTGATGCTGAACAAATAAATATTGGAGTAAAGATTGTTTGAAGCATCGGAATAATTTAGAGCGTCAACATAGATATTATTGCCGTCGGTAAGCGCGTCATAGCCGTCTATTTTTGTAGTTTGCATATTGCCGACAAATCCCTGACCGCCCAGGGCGCGATCGTTGGCAAACCATTGCGACACGGTTAAATGTTTGGGATTAGAAAAAACCTGCATACCGATAGCGTCGTTATTGGTGGCGCTAGTGAAAATAAATCGTTTTAAGCTGGAAGTTGGGCTATCGGACACAATAGCGCTGGAAACCTGAACCGCCGGACGCAAGTATGGTAAATCATCGGCAATGCCATAACTGCCGTTATCCGCGCAATAGTAAGACCTAAAATTAAAATAGCCTCCGCTGGGAGATGGCGGTATGGCGGTGTTATTAAAAGTGTCGGCGGCTAAATCATAGCCATCGTTGTTGCCTACCTTGTCTTCATACGGGAAAATAATATAGGGACCGGCGCCGCCCAAATACAAATCTTTTGGTGGCCAGGGGTTTTCGCATAAAAAGACAATGACATGCGATTTGCCGGTGGCCACGGAACCGAATTGGGCAGAATAAATGTTGGCTGTAATGATCGCCGAGGCGCGCACGTCAATTTCACCACTGCGATTTTGAGCGGAAATTGTATTTAGGGAAGAAGTGGTGGCTGATAAATTTACATAAGGATTGACGGCCGGCTGCCATAAATACTCCCAAGAGTAATACCCGGGTATTGGCTGAATCCGCGCCGTGTTTACATTATAAGCGTTGGCAACTAAAGTTGACGTGGCGCCAACTCTGTTTAAATAAACTTGCGCCGGCTCTACGACCGCGCTGTCAATCTCGCAAATTTGCGATCCGGTAATAAATTTCCAACTCCACGGCTTGTTAGTACTATTATTTTGGCCAATACTAACGCCCTGTTTACTGCGAATGCCGTCTTTTAGAGCCACAAAATAATCGGCGTCAAAAGCTAACGGCTTATTTAATTTAAAAATAATTTTACTTAAAGTGCTCGTGATTATAAGCACATCGGCTCGGCCAGCATCTTCACCGGCGCACCATTTGACCGATTGAATGACAGTGTGCGTTGCGGTCGCGTCCTCACCGACTAAATTTTTAAAGAAACTAACCACGGCCACAAAAATCTTTTTATACCAGGGTAAATTGTTCTGATTTGAAGATTCGGCCGATACAGCCAAACTAGTAACATCTTCAGTGCCGACACAGGTAGACGCGGACCCAATGCCACGGGCTAATATTATATTATTTTTTAAACTGGTAAGGTCAATTTCCTGATCAAAACTAGCTTCAATGGCAGTATTGGGACAAACATTTGCGGCAACGGTGCTCGTATTGCCCGGATATACATTTAATAATTTGGGGCGCAAATAACAGCACCCGTTGGCGGCCACTCCCCAATTATTACCCATGCGCGTCTGACACTCGGCATCGGTTTTGTATCCGCAAGGAATGGTAAATTGACCTTTGTCGCCAACCGCGCCACCCACAGTTTGTTCGGTGGTATTGGCGTTGATATCTGTTTGCTGGGTCGGCGGAATGCCAGCCGCAATGCCCAAACCGACACCGGTGGCCAAAGACCATGGGTTAATTCCGGTATGCGTATTAGGCAAATTAGTTTCGCAGAAATTATCCTCGCCAATGCCAACCATTCCATCTCCGCATAATGAGGGCGCGGAATAAAGAAGCGACGAACCCAAATGTTGGCGATTGGCATCACAACCCTCGGCGCCGAGAACACACTCGTTAGGAGGATTGGGGAAATTAATCAAACAAAAATCGTTGCACCAACTAGCTTTTGCGCCGCCCCCTAAATCACACCCGGCATCTTCGTCCGGGTTGTTTATGCCATCGCCACAACGGCTGATGGCATTCCGGCACGCGGACTCAAACTCTCTTTGGGTGAAACCGCCGTAAGTAACATTATTAGTATAACACCAATTATTAGACAATCTTGCGCCTCGGTGCAAACAATTTTCCGAACAGCCCATCGCTGAAATAGCCACGGTAGCAGAGGCTCCAATTCCCAAATCGCAGTCTTCGCCGCTACCGATAAAACCGTTGCCGCAGATAGAAGCGCCCGTGGCCGTGGCGTCGGTAGCCTGGGCTGAACCTGAATGTAGACAAGTATTATCGCAACCCACCGCCGAAGTGGCTAGCCCCGAATCACAAGTTTCTCCTAGATTAGGCTCAATAATGCCGTTCCCGCAAGTGGAAGAACTGTTGTTGCCAAGACGACGACAATCCAAACCACAACCCGCCCCTTTGAGGGGTGAATCGCAATCTTCGCCGGCTTCCACAATTCCATTGCCGCAAACCGGCACTCCGGCTGTAAAACTTACTGGAATACTACTGCCTTTGCGCGTACAACCCAATGTACAGTAAGGGTTGTTTCCTCTGGTGCTAAAAGTAGTCACGCCCGCCACATTGGGCAAAGAAGAATTCCAATTCCAGCTTACGGTCCAAGGGTTTAATTTTTGGCCTTGGGCGCTGCAAGTATCCGGAGAAGAATAAGGTTGCGCGTTGTATATTTCTTTATCATTGATAAATTCAGCGATAAAATTCTGGGGAACAACATCTACCCGGCCGATTTTACATCTTTCTTTTTTGGTTTTAAAGCGCCAACTGAATTGTTTGTTGTATGGCTTGGAATAAGTAGTCGGATCTCCCAGCCTAGCCGCTGACCATAATAATTCCGCTGAATTTACATTGGTGGTGCTTGCGGACAGTATGACTTTATAAATAGTGTTTGGCTCCAGTTCAACCGAACCGGCGCCGGAATTGGCAATTCTTAAAATTCTATACTCATTAGCGCTGTCTAAGCTAACATCCGCGGACACCAGCACCGGCGTGGTGTTGAAACAATTTTCATCATTACATTTTAATAACTTTACCGGACCGCTTACTGCCGAGCCAGGCAGATTTCTGTTGGACATGGTGGTGTTGAAACGCGCGCCCACTTCGGCATTAGCGCAAGACTCTAAACAGGTGGGCCAAAAATCCACCACTTCCGGATTATTTAAATCTACAGTCAGCGGACTTTGTCCGGCATAATTAACCGAAGCCAAAGTGGCGGTGGCAGTTATATTTACAGCGTTATCGGGATTGGTTAAGCCTACGCCCACCGTATTGGCCAGAGCCGAAACTTTGGCCGACGAATTATTGCTGGAAAAAATATCCGCGTAATACGTATTTTTGGCGCCCCACGACCAATTAAACGCAGACGTATCCATAATTATACAATGCTGGGTACTCAAACCGTGTCCGGTATAAATTACATCCGCGCCCGCATCCTGCGGAAAATCTCTATGTTTTATCGGCGCTTCCAAAATTGATGTCCAATAACTATACGGCGTTATCACAACTCTTCTCATTCTACAATCTTGAGCGTCCGCTTTAAAAACAAAACAATAAGCGGAATTCCCGCCACAAGGCATATCCATAGCTAAAGGAGCGGTGCTTGTACCGGTGCCGGCGGAAATACCCGACCCGAGCAGGACTTGATACCAAGTATTATCTTTCCATCTGCCATTGTTGTAGCTAATGTCCGGATTTAATTGTAAATAACTGGTACTTTCCGTGCTTAATTGCGGGACTAAATCTCCGGTACCGCTGATGTCAACCATTTGCGCCACCCCGCAGGTTCTCCTGGCTTCGTCTACTGTGCCAGCCTGGCATTCATTAATCAATAAATTCGCGCGAGAAATATTATTTATGTTTGGCAAACTAAACTCCACCATCACAGCGGCGGTACGACAAACATTGTGATGCGGACCACTGGTGGATGTATCCCACCCTGCGCTAGGCGATGGTGTGGGAATATTCAAACCCAAATCAGTATTACTGTCGCATCTTTCTACCACCCGCGGAATTTTGGGGATATCCTTGGTGCTGAAGCGCCAAATGAAACCGGCGGAAAGAGTTTGGCCTTCACACAATTCGCCGGCCGGTTTACACCATCCGCTTTCCGGTCCGGCCGCGCAGCAGTGTGTGCCGGCAGTCGGGCAAGTATTATTATTTTTAACGCAATCCAGTACGGAAAAATTTTGCGGATTGCTTAATTTATTGTCGGAAGTTCTGGACACCACGACCGGACCAGTGGCCGTACCCGGCAATGGACGGGTAGAAATAGCCTGGCCAACGCTTAAGTTGGCAACACCGGTAGTGTTGGCTAAAACTCTGCCGGCAGTAGAGGTTGCCGAAGCAGACGCGGACCAGAAATACACCGCGGGTGACGAACCAAAATTTTCACCGATAATTTGCATAGCCGGGGCGATGGCTGGGAATGGCACCGGACCGGAAACCGGATTAATATTGCAGATGCCCGGCGCCGGCGCGCCGCTTTCCAAATTAAAAATCGGACCAATCGGACTTTGACCTTGCCCGGCATCAGCCGGACGCACTTGCACAAAATAAGACCGACCAACCAGACCGCTGCCAGCTGGAAATTTTACTATTATCTGTTTATCGGTCCAGGTATTTTGGCAACCGGTCGGAAAAGTAAAATCTCCGGCTATGGCCTCGCCCGGCAAACCACCCTCATTTAATTTAAACCAAACTATACCCGTTTGGTCGCCAAAATTATTGCCGGTAATGGTAATATATTCCCCTCTTGCCCCGCGATCGGGCGTAATATTGGAAATAAACGGCGCCGTGCCGCTTAATCCTTGCTCAATAAAAAATCTAAGACTATTACTGTCTAAATTATTTTGGGAAACTTTTACTCCCACCGGAGCGGCATCTAGTAGTGGAACCCGGGCTCTAACTAAAGTGTCTGTCCAATTACTTAAGCTGACCGGCACATTTTGCTGACCAAAAAATACTTGTCCGGGGGCAATTCCCAAACGCCTGCCGATCAATAAAATTTCAGCTCCCGGCAAAGCACTGACCGGACTAATACTGCACAAACCCGGACGAACAACACCATTAACTGTAAAATCACTGATCATAGGACCAAAACTATCATTGGTAGCATCAATAAATCTATTTCCACCAACATCAGGAGCTGTTTCCACTCTTACTGGTCCGCTAACCGCGCCGACTGGCACTTCTATAATTATTTGCCAGGGCCTCCAAGCACCGATACCACAGTCAGCCAGCGGAGCAAGAGCGGCACCGATAAAAACTTGCCCGGGCGTACTGCCAAAATAATTTCCAGCTACTGAAACAAGGGTTCCCGGACCGCCGGATAATGGAGAAACACCGTTGACGCGCATTCTGTCTACGCATACGCCGGCCACAGGATCGCAGTAACCGCTCGCGCACTGGGTATTACTTGAACAAGGGGTGCCGGCGCAAGCGCCGCATTCGCCGCCGCAAGCGGGCGGACCAGCTTGAACTTCTCCCAAATCAGCCTGCAAAACATTATCAAAACAATGTTGAGGTAATAAATTTACATTCGTGCTGGTGTTATAGCTCAACGCCGACCAATCAAAACCGGTTGCTCCTAAAGTATGCTGGCCACTGGCGATACCAACAGTCGGCCAATTGAGGGTAACCGCGCCAGTTCTCTGGCAACCGGCAATGGTTTGACTGCCAACAAAATAATTATCGGCGGTTAGGTCTATTTTTTGCACGCCATTATCATCGGTATAACTTACCACCACCGGCACCACCGAACCGACGCGCAATAAATCGCTGGCAATGGGTTCTATTTTCACTTGCGGTGGAAGGCGATCCACGCCATTGCCGGTGGTAAATTGCACATCCCCGCATCCGGCTCTGACCAAACAATTTAAACTCATTTGACCATCGCTGGTTCTAACCGCGCTGGCATTATTAAAATGCAAAGTGTAGGTGGTGGACGCAGTATAACAGTCCGGAGTTCCACCACCACAATCTCCGTTTGGCACAAAAGCGGCGGTGGTATTGCTTAGCAACTGCCACTGTCCGGCGTGCTCGGCGCCGGCGGCATTTTGCACAACTACATTGCCGTTTAAAGTAGCTACATCAACTTCTCTATTAAAAGTAACCGCCAAATGAACATTTCTAATGCACAACTGCCCTCCTGATGGCAAACTATCAACATAAAAAATTCCCGCCGGGAAATATGGATTTCCGCCACCACCGCCGGGGCCGGCGATGCCTCCAGTGCCAGTCGTGGCGTCTACCAATTTACTAATGACAAAACTGGCAATCGCGTATGACGACAAAATTATCGCCAAGCCGATAACGGCATTGAACAAAATCTTCTTGGCTTGGGAAATTTTGTCGTCTTCACCGCCGGCCGTCATCCAAAGATACCCGGCGTAAAGTATTAAAACCAAAGCGACAATCCCTAACAACCCCAAGGCAGTGCGAATAATATTGGCTACCACCACCCGGATGTCAGTAGCCGGCAAACCAATAGCGCTCCCCACTTCTGTTAAACCCAAATCGGGCGGGCTTGTTGTTTGCGCGGAAACAAAATCTTTAAACCACAAAAAACCTACGGCCAACAGTAAGAAGGAAAACAGAGCGATGATAAATTTTGATTTTGCTCCTTTCATGTTTTTACAAACTATTTGTTCTTAAATAATCCAAACAGGCAGACGTGTCAGACATGCTCGAGGCCACCGCTCCGTTGCAACAAAAAGATTGATTTTGCGCGGTAATGACTTGACAGCAATTTTGCGGGTTGGCATTGGTGCAGTCTGGTGATATTATGGCGCCCGCGCCCACAGCGCGATTTGGACCTTTACCCGGATAAAAACAATTAAAATGGACATCTTCTACGGTGGAGCTTACCACCGGAAAATAGTATTGCCGGATCGCGTCTAAAAATGGTCCGTGATTTAAACGCGTATAGGTGGTATTGTCAGCATTGAACACGGAGAAAGGAACTTTCCAAATCGGAACTTCATGAGTTGGTTTTTCTTCAATGCCAATACTATACATAGAATCGGCGCGCATTCTTTTGTTAAAGATCAGGCTTAATTCTTGATAGCGAAATATATTCTCGGCATCCTGGCCGGGGAATATTGTTTGAATAAAAGGAGCCGAGGCGTCGATTTGATTGGAAATTATGAAATCCCAGAAATAATTATCCGGCTGTTTTTGATTAGGGAATACCGGCAAGCTGACGGCCGCGGAATTGGGAACATTGTTTTTATTTCCGTCTAAAGCGTTGCCGGCCAAGTCGGTTATGCCCGAAAATGGCTGGGACTCAAACGAACCGGGAGTAATGGTTCTGGCGGCGCGCAATAAAATTTCATAATTATCTTGACTACAAGTGGCGCCAGGATTGTCGCAAACCGGCAAACAATAAATTTTATTGCCGCAGGCATTTTTGCCGCACTCTCGCGAAGGGGTAAATTCTAAAGTTCTATAACCGTTGGTTAAATTAAAATTACCCAGCGGCAGGGCGCTATTATTTGATTTTAAGAAAATATTCTGGCCGTCCAGCGCGTAATACGGTTCGGCGAGAACGTTAAATTGTCCCTGAATGCCGGTGGGGTCTACGGGTTCGCTAAAATTAATCTGCAAAATGCTATTTCTGGCTTCGGTACTCCCGATCGCCGGAAAGACACCGCTCACAGAAGGCGGCGCCGTGTCTAAAGCCGTGCTGTTGGTAAATTTCCATTCATAATAATTATTGCCCAAAATGCTGGCTTGAAATACCGAAGGATCGCTGTTAGCCGGATCATCCAAAAGCAGGCCCGGCCCCAAGCGCACAATATAGCTCATTGGTTCGGTGGCGCTACCCAAATAACCGCCGCTGGCGTTGCCGGCGTCGGTAACAGGTTTAATTACAATAGTATAAATGCCGGAAATGCCGTTGGCGGTACTGCTGGATACCAAAACTACCGCCCCAAAAATTGACTGACTATTATCGGCGCGCTTGATATTTATTAAATTATCGCTGATATTTCTTACCCGATCGCAATCATTGTACCAATTTTCCACCGTGGTTCGGCAATTTCCAAAAATTCCATCGCCAGTGGTATCGTCTATAAAACTATCCGCTTTAACGGGCCGGCGAAAAGTAACAATGATTTTGGTGTTGCGCGGCACCTCGGTCTGGTCGCGCGCCGGATAGTGATCTTTTATAATCCGCCCCAAAGCGCCGCTGCCTTGAAAATTTGTGGACATTGGCGCTTCCAAATTGGCGCCGCCAATCCCTCCGCCGTCGGTGGTGGCGCCGACTAATTTACTGATTACAAAACTAACAATCGCGTAGGCCGACAGGATAATAGCCAAACCAATAACAGCATTGAACAAAATTTTCTTGGCCGAAGCAATCTGATCTTCATTCCCGCCGGCCGTCATCCAAAGATACCCCACGTAAATTACTAAAACCAAAGCGACAATCCCCAACAGCCCCAACGCTACCCTAATTATGTTGGCCACAATCAGTCTAATGTCGGTAGCCGGCAAGCCCAACGGCTGTTCCAGGACCTGAATTCCTTCTTGCAGATTGGCGGCGGCAGAACCGGTGGAAGTCTGCGCCCGAACTAGATCTGGTAAACAAAAAACTGCTAACAAAAATACCGCCGTTACGGTAACAGCTTTAAAATTTAAAACTAATTTTTTTTGCATCCATTGAAGCATGGGACAATGGAATGAATTAAAATTTCCTCCTATTTATCTTCCGAATCGTTTTGTTTCTTCCGGCATTAACCCGACTTTTTTCAGATATTCAATTTTTTGGGATACTGCCAAACGATGCAGAGCGCTTTTTTTGCGCATGTTTTTGTTTTTCGGACGCTCGTAATATTGAATTTTTTTGACTTGCAGTATCTTTCCGGATTGCTGCCAGCGTTTCTTGGTGCGCCTTAAAAAGGCCTCAAATGATTCATTCTTCTTTCGTTTTACTTCTGACATAATTCCACCTCGCTTTCTTAAATTAAGATACTTAAATTATACCCCTATTTCTTATCATCGTCAAACCGAGATAACTTCTTTTTTAGTAAATTTTCCACTTTCTTTTGATCAACAATTTCCTGCACGCCCGATTCCATATCTCTGATAATAATAGTGCCATCCTGCACTTCCTTTTGGCCCAAAATTAAAGCATATGGAACCTGCAAACTATTGGCCGCTTCCAGCTGGCTTTTTAATGAATTCTTGGAAAAATTATAATCAATTTTAAGACCGGAACTGCGCAGTTCA
The DNA here is from genome assembly GCA_038056955.1 of Patescibacteria group bacterium. GTDB lineage: Bacteria > Patescibacteriota > Patescibacteriia > Magasanikbacterales > GWA2-37-8 > XYD2-FULL-39-9. Next base: position 1,862 of record JBBUEJ010000020.1, on the reverse strand, counting down.
TTGATTGCTTTTAGAGCTCGGCGGCGAGCATGGTCGCCTAATTGAGCGAGATACGCGTCAAACTTCTGAACCGGCGGTTTTATTTTATTGGCATCCATGTATTGTTTTAAGGCCGAAACCGATCTTTCTATTCCTAAAGAAAACCCGGCGGCCGGAGCCGGTCTGCCGCCCATTTCTTCCACCAGTAAATCATAACGGCCGCCTCCGCCCAAAGCGCTTTGCTGCCCCCCGACGGACGTCGGGGCGCCGGCATCAGTCACTGCCGGGTAAACTTCAAAAACCGTGCGGGTATAATAATCCAAACCGCGCACCAAGGTTGATTTTAAAACATACGGCACCGCCAATTCATCCAGATATTCCAGAACTTTCATAAAATGATTTTTTGATTCTTCCTCCAGCCAATCGATAATCTGCGGAGCATCTTCTTTTACCGGCTGGCATCTTTCTTGTTTGCAATCCAAAAGACGCAAGGGGTTCTTGTTTAATCTCTGTTTGCAATCATCGCACAAATAACTGCGCTTGCTTCGATAATAATCCACCAACGCCACTTTATATCTTTGTCTTTCTTCAGGAGTGCCAATGCTGTTTATGTGAATTTCTACCGGCAAACCCAAATCTTTATAAAAATTATGCGCCACCAAAATTAATTCGGCGTCGGCTACCGGATCCGCGTCGCCGATTGTTTCGTATCCAACCTGATTAAACTGTCTGTATCGGCCGGCTTGCGGACGATCGTATCGAAACATCGAGCCCCAGTACCATAATTTTATCGGTTGAGACATATTCCACATGCCATGCATAATATAGGCGCGCACGGCCGAAGCCGTGGCTTCGGGACGAAGCGCTACTTTGTTGCCGTCTCTATCTTCAAAAACATACATCTCTTTATCCACCACATCCGTGCCTTTGCCGATGGAACGGATAAATAAATTCGCTTCTTCCAACAACGGAGTCTCTATACGACTAAACTGAAAATGCTCGGCCAAATTTTCGGCCGTGTGATATAAATTTTTCCAGTGCTTTTCTTCTCTGGGCAAAACATCATGCATGCCACGAAGTAAGGCGTAAGTTTTCAGTTTCTTATCTGACGCTTCGGCTGTAGCCGCGGCCTTGCGCTTAGGCTTCTTTTCTTTGGTTTTTTGTTTTGGCATATACACTAAATATTTAATTTCGGTTCGGAAATAATGGCGGCGCGATTGAACGGCCAACCTCGGAAAAACACTCGACCGATCACCAAGCTTTTATCTACGGCCCCAAAACGACGCGAGTCATAACTGTTAGGACGATTATCTCCCAAGACAAAATATTGATTTTCGTTTAAAGCAGTAATTCGTTCTCCCACGGTAAGCAAATCATGAGATAAGTAGGGTTCATTTAAAACAATCCCTTCCGGATGTTCTTTGTTATAAACAATTATTTGTCCTTCCGCCACTTTTATTCTTTCGCCCGGCAAACCGATTATTCTTTTTAAAAAATATTCTTTTGGATTTTCCGGATATTTAAATACAATTACTTCTCCTCGTTGTGGCGGACGGAAACGATAGCTTAGCTCGTCAATAATTAAATATTCTTTATCAAAAAAATTCGGCTCCATAGACGCGCCTTTTACATAAAATGGTTTGAATAAAAAATATCTGACTAAGATAATGGTGATGCCGGCCAAAACCGCTACTTTTACCAGTTCAAGCAAAAATATGCCGGCGCTGGCCAGATATGAAAATATAATTTTTTTATAGGATTTTTTTTCTTCGAGCATAATATCTGGAAATATTATACAGGAAATTTGATAATTTTGCAAGTCATTGGCTATTGAAATTAAAGAGGCCCTCCACCACTTTCACGTGAAAGTGGTGGAGGCCGAT
>JBBUEJ010000019.1:21593-28503 GCA_038056955.1 Patescibacteria group bacterium | reverse complement strand
AGAAAAAAGAACAGGCTCCGAAGAGCCTGTCTGGCAGAAAAGAACGGGTAGGAGTAGTTCAGTTGCTGGCTTGTTCGCCGACGACATCGGCAAATATGTAGGTCACCGTCAGATCGCTTTGCAGGGCGAAGGCGGAGATGCTGCCAATCTCATCGATCGGCCACACCAGACATTCTTCCATTCTTGGCATCACACGCCAATCGGGAAGAAAGCTCTGCCGCGGACAAGCTCCGCGCACGACGGTCGTCGGCTGATCGAACTCCTCTTCGTAAACCAGCCTCATGTCGGCGCGCTTGATCTCGATGCCAATGACACCATTCTTGACGATGTCCTGCTGGACATGGGTGACCGTGGTATTTGCCTTCGCAAACACTGGAGTGGCAGTCGAAACGGGCTTGGTCTGGCCAGTAACGCAACCAACCATGAACAAAACGAACGAAATCTTCAACATTTGAGCCTCCTGTAGCGGTTTTTAGCCATTTGGCTAAGTTGTCAGAATACTATTCCAACGTGCCATTATACCACATTTTAGCTGTTTTGTCAACCCCGCACCGAGCTTGCTCTAGTGCGGGGTCAATACCAAAAAAGACCCGTTTTGGGTCATTTTTACTATATAAAAAAACTTGATTATCTGATTTTTTTAACTAATCTTAATTTTTCCTCTGTTTCTTTCGCGGTTGTTGCCATCGCCTTTTCCGTGCCGACGCCAGCCAAATTTTTTTTCAGTCCCCGCATTATTTCTTTCATCCGCGCGTGAATTTCTTTTAACTCAATACCCAGATCGTTTAATTTTTTGGTATCCAAAACCGCGTCCACCCGCTCGGCCAAAGTCATTTTATTTAATTCGGCTTTGCTAATTTTAACAAACTCCATTTCCGGTTTTACTATTTCTTTTAAAGCAAGAGCGATTTCGTAGGGAGTGGTGACACCCGGATTTACCACATTATATACACCAACTTCATCGCGTTCAAACAACTGATCCGTAACTTCCATTAAATCTTCCACCACTGTGCAGGAATTTGGCGTATCAATAAATTTGGTGTAAGTAAGCATTTTGGTAAGAGCGTTGCGCGGATCTACTTTGGCGGAAAGCAGTTGCCTAGGTCGCAGTAACAAAACCTTTAAACCGTGTTTTCTTTGTCTGTGGCTTAGCATTTCTTCGGCCCAAACTTTGGTCCAGGAATAAAAACAAAGCGGACTGGAAACCACAAATTCTGTTTGCGCGTCTGCGGCACTTTTGCTTTCCAAAACACAGCCGCTAGAAATATGAAGCAGATAAATATTTTTCTTCTGGCAAATTTTGCCCATCACATCCGCGCCCAAAGTATTAATATCAAACGCTTCCAATTTATGCTGTTCGCACCAGTCAATATTGGTTTTCGCGGCCGTATGAATAACTATATCCGGATTAAATTCTTCTATTTTACCGCGCATCGCTTGCTCATCCCGCACATCCAGTTCAGAACCGAAAGCCGCCACCTCAACACCTCTATTTTCAAAGTACTCTTTATAAAAAGCGCCGAGCTGGCCCGTGCCAGTAATAAAAATTCTGGTTGGCTTCATACTATACTTTGTATTGCTTTTTAAAATATTCCAAATATTCCCCGCTTTTTAACGGCTTCCACCAGTCTATATTATTGCGATACCAACTAATTGTTTCTTTCAGACCGTCGACAAAATCTTTTTCAGGCTGCCAGCCAAAATCTTTGGACATTTTATTAAAATTAATGGAGTAGCGCCTGTCGTGGCCCGGCCTATCCTTCACCGGCTCTATCATCTCATCGCCAAATCCCATTTCTGCCAGTATTAATTTTGTCAATTCTATATTTTGCATTTCCGTGCCCGAGCCGATATTATAAACCTCGCCTGGCTTGGCCTTATGAAGCAAAACATCAATCGCCAGACAATGATCGCCGGTATGAATCCACTGCCGAACATTTTCTCCATCTCCGTATAATGGCACTTTTTTTCCTTCCAACAGATTGGTGATAAAAAATGGTATCAACTTTTCCGGATATTGATTGGCGCCGTAAAAATTACAGCTATGTGAAACAACTACCGGTGTTTTGTGGGTGACAAAATAAGCCCGGCACAAATGATCGCCGCCGGCCTTGGCCGCGGCATATGGACTGTTGGGAGCAAAAGGAGATTCTTCCGAAAAACTGCCTTGGGCAATACTGCCATATACTTCGTCGGTAGAAACTTGAACCATCTTGGTTAAATTAAAATTTTTGGTCGCTTCCAGTAAATTAAAAATACCCAAAACATCGGTGCGCAAAAAAGCTTCCGGGTCCATTATAGATCTGTCCACATGCGTTTCCGCCGCGTAATTTACAATCGCGTCAATACTGTTTTCCTGAACCACTTTGGCTACGGCCTCACGATCGCAAATATCGCCCTGGACAAATTTATAATGAGAATTTTTTTCTATATCGCGCAGATTTTCCAAATTACCGGCATAAGTTAGTTTATCAAAATTTACCACCTGATAATCGGGATATTTTGCCAAAATATATTTTATGAAATGGGAACCCATGAATCCGGCTCCTCCGCAAACCAATAATTTCACATTATTTTTAATTAACTTTACTATACTTGCTTATATTGACCACTATGCCGAAGGCCGCCAACCCAACAAGCATTGCCGAACCACCGTGACTAATAAATGGCAAAGGCACGCCGGTAAGTGGCAATAATCCAATGGTGGTGCAAATGTTTAAAAAAGATTGCCAGACAAACCATATCATAATTCCGGCCGCGAGTAAATGGCCGAACTGATCAGGCGCTCCTTTGGCTATTTTTAATCCCCTCAGTCCCAAAAAAGCAATGAGTATTACCAAGGCCGAAGTAATTAACAACCCCATTTCTTCGGCGATTACGGCAAAAATTGAGTCTGCCTGCACTTCCGGCAAATACTGAAATTTTTGCCGGGAATGGCCCAGCCCCAGCCCCCAAATTCCTCCCGACCCTACCGCCAAAAATGCCTGATTTATTTGATAGCCGATTCCCTGTGGATCTAACTCCGGGTGTAAAAAAGTAGTCAATCTCTGTACTCTGTATGGAACGACTATAAGCAGGCCGGCAAAACAAACCGCGGCTGCTAATCCCAAAATAACCAAATAAAGTTTGGGGATATTTGCCAAATAAAGCATTGAAAATATAATCACCACCAAAATAGACATGGTGCCCACGTCCGGCTGGGCCACAATTAATAAAATGGCGGGCAAAAGAATGGCAAAAATAGGCATTAGACTATTTTTCCAATCGCTTAAATCTTTGCTTTCGGAAAGTAATTTAGCTGTAATTATAATTACAGCCAGCTTAGCGAATTCAGACGGTTGCAGGCTTAAGCCAAAAAAATGTATCCAGCTATGAGATCCGTTGAAGACTAACCCTACGCCCGGCACAAAAACTAAAACTAAAACCGCCAGCGAAAATAAATAAATCAGCCAGCTGAGTTTTTGCAGTAAATGATAATTAAGACGGGCAAGAATTAAAAATAAAACCAGTCCGGGCAACAAACCGAACAAAAATTGTTTTTTAATAAAATAAAAGGTGTCTCCAAACTTGGAATAACCAGCCGGCGAACTGGCCGAGGCCAGCATCACTAATCCAAATATTACTAAAATTGCGGAAAACAATAAAAACAGTCTGTCCGCTGATTTTTGTTTGGCTTCTTGCACATTAAATGTTTAATCTAACAAGTAAAATCGCGCCAATCATTAAAAACAAATGAAAAAATAAAACCCAGCAGCTTAAAAGTCTGGACAAAAATTTATCAACCGAATAAAGCAAATCAGAAAAAATATAATTTAATAAAATAACCAAAATACCGGCCAAAGGAATAAAATAAATTTTCCACCAATCCCCCACCAAATCTACCCCAAAAATTATATTATAATGTAAAAAAATCTGACCGGCGTCCGATCCGATACTGGAAATTAAATACACCCATAAAAAAATTTGTATCAAAATAACGCCCAGTAATGGCGCTGATATCCAAAGATCGCGAAAATATAGCTTGGGAGAGTAAAACATAGCATTTTAAGGCTAGCCTATTGACAATTACTACAGAATATATTATACTATTTTTACCAAATTAATCAATTAACTAGAGCTTTGTCCCGACTGTGAGTCGGGATGAATTTACTCGATAAATTCATATGTCCCATAAAAAAGCAGGTGGCTCTACGCGGTTGGGTCGAGATTCCAATGCTCAGCGCCTGGGCGTAAAACTCCATGATGGCCAAGCGGTGCGAACCGGCATGGTTATCGTACGCCAACGCGGCACCAAATTCCACTTAGGAAAAAATGTTAAAAAAGGCTCGGATGACACTATTTTCTCCATGACTAACGGCAAAGTAAAGTTCACCCAAGCCAAACGACGCCGATTTGACGGCAGTCTGAAAATGGCCAAATTTGTCCACGTTGTAGCCTAAACTTTAATCTTTAAAAGCCTCCCGGACGGGGAGGCTTTTTAGTTATTCTTTCTTTAATCGCGCTATACCGTCTTCCACACCGATTGTTGGTCTCCAACCTAAAACTGACTGCGCTAAACTTATGTCGGCCTGTATAAAACGCATTTCGCCCAAGCGCGGCGGAACATTAACTGTCTCTCCTCCAATTAAAGCGGCAATCTCATTTACACTGGTTTGTCTGCCGGATCCGATGTTGATTGAACTGCCGTCGTTCATTTTATTTTGAGTCCAGGCTAAAATATTAGCTTCCACCACATCCGACACATGCGCGTAATCACGCGTATTTGTCCCGTTGCCTACGATTGTAAGTTTTTCTCCTTTTTTTCTTTGCTCTAAAAAAATTGGAATCACCATCGGATAAGAGCCGGTCGCCAATTTACGCGGTCCGAAAACATTAAAATAACGAAGGCAGACCGTGGATAAATTATAAAGCGAAGCGAACAGACGACAATATTGTTCCCCCATTAATTTGTGCAGTCCATAGGGACTAAGCGGTTTAGGCATACTAGACTCGTTGATCGGCAGTATTGGCTGGTCGCCATAAACGGCGCAGGAAGAAGAAAAAATAACTTTTTTTAAATTATTATCTTTGGCGGCCAGCAAAACATTCAACGCGCCGGTTACGTTAATTTCATGGGTGGTGGCCGGATCTTCAACCGATACCTGCAAACGCGGATCGGCGGCTAAATGAAACATCGCTTCCGCGCCCCGAAAAATTCTTTTCATTTTCTTAAGATCGCGGATATCCGCTTTGTAAAACTTGGCTTTTTTGTTGATAAATTCTTTTTTTCCGAGCATTAAATTATCTACTACCGCCACCTCATGTCCGAGCGCGATTAACTTATCCGTAAGATGTGAGCCGATAAACCCGGCCCCGCCGGTAACGATTAATTTAGACATAAACTTAAATTTTACCCTTAATAAACGGCGAACCAACCGCTATGATATTATAGCCCTTATTTTGTAATTCGTCATATTTATGCTGTAACATGCGTTTTCCGTCCATAATGAGAACTTTTTTACCGAATTGCAAAATTAAACCGCCCAGCTCCCGAAATTGCGGCCAATCAGTAGCAATAATTACCGCATCCGCGTCCTTTATGGCCCCGGCTTCATCGGCAGAATACCGTATCACTTTCTCAGATGAAAAAAATCGTTGAAAATTTTCCATCGCCGCCGGATCATACACGGCAACCTCCTTAATATTCCTTGCTAAAATTAACCCCGTAATTTTTACCGCCGCTGATTCACGGATGTCGTTTGTGTCTCTTTTAAAAGCCAATCCAAGAATGGCCACTTTTTTTTGCTCCCAATCAAAACCTGCTTCGGCTTCCGCCCGATTCATAAAATTTTCCAACTGTCTTTTATTGGCTAAATAAGTTTCGTTTAATAAAGCGGTGTTTTTATTTTTTGCTTGCAGTTGATGCATAAGAGAACGACTATCCTTTACCAGACAGCTTCCGCCGGCGCTTAGACTGTCAAAAAAACCCCAACTGCCAATGCGGCTGTCGCTGGATAAAATATCGCGTAAATTTTCAAACTTTAATCCGGCAAACGCTTCACAGGTCCGGCCCAGCACGTCAAAACAATTTGCCAGTTTATTAAATAAATAATAATTCGCCAGCAATTTCCCCGCCGCCGCTTCCGGCGGACTGACTTCAATATACTTTACGGACGGAGAATCGTAGAACATTAAATAAATTTGTCTCATTATCTCAAAATCTTTTTCCTCCCAAGCGCCGATTACTATTCTGTCCGGCTTTATGGAATCACGGATGGCTTTGCCCATTACCAAAAACTCCGGATTGGAAACCACGCCAAAGTTTTTCACGCCCGCTTTTTCCAGCAAAACTTTAGTCTTGTCGGCCGTGTCTATTTGCGCGGTGCTTTTAATTACTATTAAAATATACTTATCTTGCTGGTGATTGTTTCTTTTAATCAAAGCCTGTGAAACTTTTTCTAACGCGTCAAAAAAATATTGTAAATTACTGGCTCCGGTCTCGCCAATTTCCGGCGTGGGCACGCAAATAAAAATCGCGTCGCCATCGGACAAAAAACTTTCCGCTTCATTATAATCCGCGGTGAATTTAACTCTCTCTTTATTTTGTATTAACAAATCGCCCAAACCGGATTCTGCCAGACAGGATTCAATCACATCCCGGTCGCCGGACGACAATAGCTCAATTCTTTTTTTGTCAATATCGTACACCAGTGTTTTGTGGCCGCTATTGGCCGCCACCGCCGCGCTGCAGCTGCCCACAAATCCGGCGCCTATGTACAACAAATTCATAGCAATGATTTATATAAACTTTCCGTTTCCGCCAACATTTTATGCAAAGAAAACTTGTTTTCCGCAATTCTGCGCGCGTTTTCGCCCATTTGTACGCGCAAATTTTTATCGGTAATAAGTTTTGTTAAAGCTTCTTTCAGCC
>JBBUEJ010000019.1:0-21493 GCA_038056955.1 Patescibacteria group bacterium | reverse complement strand
ATTCTATGTTTAACCCCCATATCGTTGGTATATTTAGAAACGCAAATAATTTTTTGGCAAAATTTGGCGGCATATTTTTCCGTCATAATCGCGGGTAATTTCCGCCACCAAGGCGTGCCTGGTTCAAAAGACCAGCCGTGAGCCGTGTAAATTGTCGGTATACTGTTCCTAGCAGCAATTCTGCCTATAAAACCGGCGGCAGTACTGTGACACGCCACAATATCCGGTTTAAATTGATTAATTAAATTTCGGATAGTTTTAATGGCGCGAAAAAATCTGGCCAGATTAAAATTATTGGAAAAATAAATATTGGGATAAAATTTCGCCCCTGCTTTTATTGCTTCGCTCTCAAGCCAGCCGCCAGGCAAACTCATCACAGCCACTTCATTATTATTTTGCGCAAAAAATTTGGCAAGTTGAGCCACGTGCGTTTGGGCGCCGCCAATTTCGGATTTTGTTATTAAATATAATATTTTCATAAAGACAAAGCCCAAGATAACGCTAATCTTAAATACCCTTTAATCAACGCGAAAAAATAATTTGGATATTGCTTTTTGTATTTTATAATAATACTTAAATGGTCTTTGGCCGCGCGGACGCGTTTTGCCCAGGTAATTCCAAAATCATGCTTTCTGTACTTAACTAGATAATCATCCGTGTTTGCCAGCTTTCCCAACCAGCCCATTTTTAAAAATAAATCATAATCCTCGCCGACCGTATATTCTCCATATCCGCCGCAGCCCACGGCCGCGTCCCGCCTAAACATTACCGAAGAATGTAAAAATGGATTCCGCAACAAAATACCGGCTCTAATAGCCGTGTCTGTGGTTGGATTTTTATAACGGCGAACCTCTTTCCCGTTTTCATTGATAACAATCACCGCGCCACCCACCACCACATAGTCATCATTCTTTTCCAAAAATTCGTACTGTTTTTGCAGTTTATTAGAATCCGCCCAAATGTCATCGCTGTCCAGAACGGTAATGTATTTTCCTTGAGCCAGCCGCAGGGCCAAATTTCGCGCTTTAGTTATGCCTAAATTTATATTTTCACGAATAAATTTTATTCTTTTATCTTGCGCCGTATATTTTGCGACCGCCTCGGCGGTGTTGTCGAAAGAAGCATCATCAATAATTATTAATTCCCAATCGGCAAAAGACTGGCTTAGCGCGCTCTCTATGGCCTCGGCAATATATTTCCGCCGATTATTAGTTATGGTGACTATACTTATCAAAGGCATAAATTACACTATACTTTAATCCAATTTGGCGGCAAAAAACTATCTGTTTTAATATCTTCGGCCACCAACCAGCGACTGGGAGAAACCACGATCTTTTGCGGATTATTATTAAGCCAGGCCGCCCACCAGCTAAAAGTGCTGTTGGCGATAATTTGGTGTTTGCACAAACTCATCATAAATAACTCCTCTGCCGGATTGAATACTGGTTTAGAGACAAACACCATTGGACCGGCAAGTTTTAGATTTGCTTTGGCCCATTCAATATCATCTGAAAAAATAAACAGCTTAAAGTTTGGATGCTTATTTTTTATAATCTCCAAAGCTTTTTCATAATAAGCCAAATCACAAAGCCCGTTATAACTCTTGCGGATAGTGGCAAAATCACCGCGGCGAATATGCACAGCCGCAGATTGACCGGCATTTTCAATCTCTGACTTTATATTATTCACTTCCTGGTGATAACCATTTTTTAAAGTAAATTCAGTCAACAAAACATCTCTGATTATCTCAAAGTATTTATAACTCTGAAAATAACCGTCCAGGTATACATTCTTTTTCTTTTTTAATATTTTAGCGTAAAATCTATAAAAGTGATTTCTGTTTATACGCCCCTGAATTCTATCTACTGTCCTTGCAAAAAAAGACGGCATTGACATGGCAATTTCTGTTTCAGTCGCATTTTTTAAAACAACATTAAAACTGTCAATTTCTAACTCTCTCGGTATGTCGCCGGACTTAATATTATTGAACCACGACAAATCAACTTTTAATTCGTCCTGCCAATCCAAAGCCAAACGCTTACCCAGTGCGTATTGAAACATTTGGTTGCCAAGTCCGCATTTAATTTTCATTATTATCATAAAATTTAAAATTGCGCTTACATCAAATAATTCTTAACAAATAATTTGAACAAACCAATGCCGAAACCATATAGACCGGCATAAGAAACCGCGCCGCCGGTCGCCGTGCCAACCGCTACACTGGGCAAAATTAGATTTACAAATAGAATTAAATTAAACAATCTGCTTGATAAATATTTGTAAGAATAAGCGATGGCCAGAAACACACCGATACTGCCCCAAGCAACGACGCGCGAAGTGTCCGGAATCAGCACTAGCGCCAACGGCGCAATAACCATCGCGGCGGTTGGTATTAAAGATTTATAATCCTTGTTTTTTATGTAATAATAACAGCCCAAAAAAACAAATGCCCATAAAAATTTATAGGCGAAAAATACCGCTAGAACCGCCAATTTTATATTTTTTAAAAATATACTTATGGCATTTTCGTTTGTTAACGCCAAATGACCTAAAAACAAATTTGTAAAATTAAAATCATAGTTAGCCAGCCATAAAAAACAATAAGCTATCGGCAGTAAAACATAAAACTTACGCTCTTCCTTGGGGAAATAAAACCAGCTAAAAATAAAGCCAAGAAATAACGCGGTGGATTCGTGGGACAAAAACATTAAAGCCAGCAAACTTATTCTGCCGTATTTATCCAGCGGGAGAAAAAAAGACAGCAAAGCCAGCAATAAAACTATCTGATCCGGATATCCTGGGGCCTGAAATTGCTGAATCATAATTCCGGCCGTCATAATACTTACTAATTGCCACGTTTTTAATTTTAACAGCAATTTGCTTTCCAGCCATAGAATAATCGTATAAATACAAGAGAATGTGATTAGGAAGTGCAACGCGGTATACAGTACTTCCCCTTTAAACTGCAGAAAATATGCCAGGGCCGGCTCTAGAATTCGTCGGTAGAAAAAACCGACATCCTGATCAAATGGAGATACGGAAATATTCGCGTATACTTCGCCCATATATGCCGCGCGGAGTGTTGAAACAAGAACCGCTAAAAAGAAAAATACCAGAGCCGAGCGGAAAAAAATATCCCATGAAAAATATTTTTTCAAGCTACCGGCATCTTTAAAGGCGAAATAAAACATTATTATGACGGCAAGAAAAAAAATAAAACCCCGCATCAATACAGCGCCGTCTCTGCTAACATGAAAAACATCGGCAAATTTCATTGTCGGGAAATTGGCCACTAAAAAAGAAGCCCCGACAGCATAAACTAAACAAGCCGGTTTTACCAATTTTTTTAGGCCTGCAATAATTTTATTGTTATATAATATATCCATATAAAAATTATTATTTTCCAAACCTTAATTTAATTATCGTCACAATATATGATAACATGAATAAAAATAAATTTCTTTTTGTGCTGCCAAACATTCGTTTCTTAAAAAGAAAAGGGATCTCCTTTATTTTTAAAGTTCCTTTTTTCTTTTTTAATTTAAATAAAATTTCCTCTACTATATCAAAGTTATCACAACGCAATTGCAGTTCTTTTAAATCTTCCGTTTTATATAATTTAAAGCTATTGGAAATATCCTTGCATTTAATATTTAACACCAGGGAATACATTACATTCACCACCAAACTCATAAAAATTAACATTTTACTATTTTCGGTATTCCCGTCTTTTACATACCTGGAAGCCACCACCACATCCTGGCCGTCTTTATTCTCATATAAATTTTTAACAAATTCCGGAGCGTGCGATCCGTCCGCGTCCATAAAAATTGTATACTTGCCGCTAGCGTAATTGATGCCGGTTCTAATCGCGTCTCCATAATTATTTCCACCGGATCTGCTGATGTAAACCGCCCCAACCTCGTCACATACTTTTTTGGTATTATCCATGGGCATGATGGTATCAATCACTAAAACTTCGCAATTATTACTGACTGTCTTTAAAACATTGTTAAGGCGCGGCAAAATAATTCTTAGGTTTTCCTCCTCTAAATAAGCCGGGATTATTATGCTTAATTCTTTGTTCTCCATATATAATTATTTTTCCGTAATCCATTCTAACATTTTTTTTATGCCGGAACGCGCGCTAACTTTGGGCTGCCAGCCGATTAATTTTTTTGCTTTGCTTATGTCCGCTATAAAAACTTTTTGATCGCTGATCCGGGGCGGTAATTTTTCAAAATTCAATTTCACTTCTAATTCATCTTCTAAAATATCGAAAAGTTCCAATAAAGACAGGCTGTTTTCAACTCCCCCGCCAATATTAAAAACCTCTCCTTTAATAGCCACCGCTTTTTCCGCCGCTAAAAAGTACAAATTGACCATATCATCAGAATGCAGCACGTCCCTGACTTGTTTGCCATTGCCGGAAATATTAAACGGTTCCGCTGTTTTATTTTTTAAGGTATTTATAGCCTGCTCGCAAAACCAGCCTATCCAACCCTGATCCGCGGTTGAAAATTGCCTGCCGCCATACATTGAAGAATGTCTAAAAACTACGGTTTTTAAACCAAAAATATGACTATAGTCAACCATATACTGATCGGCCGATCCTTTGGAGCAGCCGTACGGCGAAGAAAAACTAAGAGGGACAGATTCCGGCAGACCCAGCGGATACTGCTTTAATTCATAACGCTTTTCTTTTTCGGCATATTCAAGCCATTCTAAATCGCCATAAACTTTATTGGTGGAAGAGTAAATTATTGCGGAATTTGGAGAAAATTTTCTTACGGCTTCAAGCAAATTAAAACTGCCCAACGCGTTTATTTCAAAGTCCTGCCTTGGATCCTGAATTGATGTGGTCATAGCCACCTGACCGGCTAAATGAAAAATTACATCAGGCATTTCCTCTTTTATTAACAACTCCGCCGCATCGCTATTTCTAATGTCCCCATTGATAAACTTAAATTTTCCGATGCTTTGCAGCCATAATAAATTTTTCTCGCTGCCAAAACGGGAAAGATTGTCAAAAATTACCAAATCATCTCCTCTAACGAAACATTCGCGGGCCAAATTGGAACCCAAAAAACCGCAGCCTCCGGTTATTAAATATTTCATATTAAATACTATTAGCGGATTTTAATTCAAAATCTATTGTTTTTTTCAGCCCCTCCTCAAGAGAATACTTGCTGCTCCAGCCAAGCTTGGTTATCTCTGAAATATCAGCAACACATTCCATCACTTCGTTCTCTCTATAAGGGAGAGCTCCAAAATTTAAAACGGTTTTTTTATTATTAAGAATAGTTTTCATCGTCTCTACGGTTTCTCTTATGGATTTTGCCTTGTTACTGCCTATTTCAAAATTATAAAACTTATTACTAAAATTATTAATATTTTCCAAAATCATCATAAAAGCGCTTACCACATCATCAATAAAAACAAAATCTCTTTTTTGCTCCCCCTTCGTAAAATCAATTTTATCAACCCCGCCGATTAATTTTTGTAATGTGGACGACACAAACTTGGTCTTATCGTCGCCGGGGCCGTAAAAATGCTCTAGGGCGACATTTACGCAAATTAAATTATTTTGATAGCTCATTAACCAATCCTTAAACTGTTTTTTTGACAATGAATAACCGTCAATCCTTTTGTCTAATATCGTATCCGTGTTAATAAAACACTTCGCGCCAAATTCTCTGCCCAATTCAAGCAGTTTTAGCGGGAGCACCAAATTAGCTTCAATAACCTGAGTTGGATCGGAATTCTTTCGGCCGTAATCAGTGGCGCAATGTAAAATAATATCAATTTTATTGTCTATAAAAATCTTTCTATGATCCACCTTATCTGCGTCGTAAGTATTTATCCGATCTTTATACGCCTCAATTCTAAAAGAATTGCTAAAAGACCTCTTTAACACTACTATTTTATACTCTCTCTTATTAACCAGCTCCTTCAAAATATTACTACCAAGGTATCCGGTGCCGCCGGTTAGTAAAATAACTTTATCTTGTTTCATAGCGGTTTGCCATAAGATTAGTTTTATTTCTCCAAAACTACAACCAAAGATAGGCCGACTGTTTTTCTTAATATGTATTTTTCAATAAACCGCAGTGCCGGCACCAGAAAATTAAAAAATTTTAGCGCGTTTTCGTTTAAAATTTCTTTCTTCATAATAGCGCCGTTCCAATACCAGCCCACCATTCCCAAAAAATTAAAATAAAACATTTTTTTAACCTTGAACTTGGTTTGCTTTACTTTGTCCAGTGCCATCTTTTTATTATAACGCCGATAATGATCCACGCAGGTGTCTATGCAATTAAACAAAAACTTATGCGCCGGCACCAGCATAATAAACCGGCCGCCGGGGTTTAACATTTCATAAATATTATTCAGCGCCTGCACATCGTTTTCCACATGCTCCATAACGTTTAAAGCGAACGCCGAATCAATCCCGCTTACACCGACAAAATCCAATGTATTTTCAAGATTAATTCTTAAAACAGAAATGTTTTCTTGCGGAAATTTGCTCTTTAACGCGTCCACATACTTTATATCTATATCGCTTAAAACAATTTTATTTTGAGGAAAATTTTCCAAAATTAGCTTGCTATACGTGCCTCGCCCGCTGCCGAATTCCAAAATCGTTCCGCCCAAAAACGGTTTTACTTCATTAAACATCCAGCGGCTAAAATTGTCCGCCTTGCTTAATAAATCCAAATTAACGTCGCCTTTTTCGGTATAATTTTCGGGCATACTACTTTACCTTAATGGATAAATCCAAAACGAAATTCTTGCCGTCATCATAAATTATTTTTCTGGTTTTACTTAACTCTATTGTATAATCCTGAAAAGCCAGCCCATTTTCTGTTATAGCCCGCAACAAAGGGTTTACATGGGCTTTGAGCATGCCCGATACGGAACTGCGGGCGAAATTAGCCTCATTACCATAAGAATAAGCAATATACTTAAGATTGTGGGATAAAAAATAATTGGCCATAGCCTCGCTCCCACTCTTGAGCGGCAATCCGGGCGGCAAACTGGCGCCTCTGGGCACGTCATTTATATAAACTTGATTGCGATTAAAATCAAACAAAAAATTCCGATCCAGTCTGGCGATAATTGTTTCGCCGGCCGGCACCGCTTTTTGTAAATCGGCATATTGTTTAAGCTCGGCTTCACTAACCAAATCGGAATTCATCAACCCGATTTTTAATTTGCCATCGCCGATACTAAGACCGTCCTTAATTCTCTGCATTATCCAATAATCTCTTTGCAAAAAAGCGCCGATTAAAAAAACAACAAACAACAACCCGGTTAGCCGGGTATTAAAATCAGGCAAACGATTAAAACGCAAATTATCGCCAAGCAATAAAACTGCCGCAAACAAAATTGTCGGTAAAAGATATGGAAAACTGTAATAGTACAAACTATATCCGCCCAACAATAAAACCAGCGCCAACACGCCAGACAATGAACTAAAAAATATCAGCCAAACAAACCTTTTTTCTTCACTGGCTGCCAAAACATAGGCCGCAACGCCCATGGCCACCAGCGGTATAAGTGTAATCAAACTGTTAAAACCCTCATAAAATAAACGCAACAAACTGTATAAATCAAACCGAATTACATGTTTAAAATCGTCATAGGCCGTACCATGATAACCGCGGCCAAATATCGGATAGAGTAATGTGCCGGAAGACGCAAGCATGGCCAGCATCCACGGCAAAAGAAAAATAAAAATAATCAATATTGATAATACAAACTCCTTAACCAACGGCCGCCAATCTCCGAGCCGTTGATAACAAAGATAATAATGCCCGAAAAAAAGCATCACTGACACTAAGACAAAAGTTGACTTTAGAACGCAGAGCGTTGCCAGCGGAAGGCCGACCAAAAGAGCGTTGCGTAAAGACGAATTATTTTTAAATTCCGCCGTTTGATAAGATAGTCGGAAAAAAAGAAAGAATACAGCGGCGGCGGTATACGCGGCAGTTATGTTAAGCACCGGCGAATCAAGCAAGATCATCAGAACAGCCGCGGTGAAAATTATACCACGGTTGACTTTTTTTTCTTTAAGAAAACCAACTAGCAAAAGCGCCAATATTAAATATCCCAGTCCATTGTCTGCCAGATGCAAGTTTTTAAAAGAGGCAACAGATAGAATCATGGCATGCAAAAAATACTGTCCGCCCAAAGATGACTCTACCCGGCGCTCGCTAAACGGATCGTTGCCGAGCGATCCGGTCTGCAACATTTTTGCCGGAAAAGCCATATAACCATGATGGTCATCAGAGCCGTTAAAACCAAAAAAAGAAACCGCGGAACTATAACGAACCAAGATGATGACAAAAACAAGGGCAGCGGCAATGGAAAAAATTTTGTTTGCTTTTACAAACACAACTGCTTGGCGCGCCAGCAGCGGCCAGGCCTGGCAGCCCAAAAGCCAAAAAAATAAAAACAGCAAGAAACCAAAACCAACAAAGGCTTTTAACACCAGCGGCGAGATGGCGGCGGCAAAATTTAAAAAACCACCGACAATAACGCTCAAACACAAACCAAAGGCGGCCTGCATGCCGAGGTCAAATTTTTTTGCCGGAGATAAAATTATATTAAGAAGACGCCCATAACCGATAAAGGCAAAGAGTACGATAATTCCCCACGCAAAGGCTGTAAAGTATTGAACCAGCATAATTAATTTAACCAGTTTTTCATAAACTTTTCTGTATTTTCCAGTGGCATAATATACCAAGCCAGAATTTCTTTGATTATTTCGCTCTCGTTGACGGCCATATCTTTCTTTCTGCATTCCACTTGTATGTTAGGCATAAAATTTCGATACAAAGGGTGTTTGAATTTAAAATTATCAAACCCGTATTTTGCTAAGACTTTCTTAAACTTGCGCTTGTCCCAAAAATCCAGATGGTTGGCCCAAGCCGCTTCCTGAGTGCCAAACAAATGCCGGCCCAGCCGCATTTTGAAAAAAAACGGCGCAAACGGCAACAAAACGCTGGACCAAAAATAATCCGGAGTTTCAATCACTAATTTTCCGCCCGGCTTAAGCCAGCGACGCCACTTGGCCAATAATTTTAACGCGTCAACCCGGTTAAAATGCTCAAAAAGATGGTGGCTTCTGATTTCATCCAAGGAATTATCGGCATACTCCAAAGTATTGATATCCTGATAAACATCGGCTTTAACATTCATTATTGTTTGGTCGTTCGGCGGATAATCCACGTTTATATAACCCTCCAAATATGTGCCGCCGCAACCTAAATGTATTTTCATACGAATAAATAATTATTTTGCGTAAATATCTCCCCACAAATCCGGATTGTCTTTTATTCTTCTTTCCAGATCCGCGAATAACTCATCTTTGCTGACCCAAGAACTTAAGATCAGGCGCGGCTCTTCGCCAATAGTAAAATTAAATTCCTTAAAACCGATTGATACCAGCCGCTCTACGCATTTCTTGGCGTTGACAAAAAACTCGCTGGTAAACTCAAAATTTAAACAGCTTATTTTTTTAGTCAACCCGCTAATCACTTCCAACTCAAAACCTTCCACGTCTATTTTACAAAAATCGGGCTGGCCGTATTTATTAATCAGCGCATCGAGCGTTGTCATTGGCGTCAAAATCTCTTTATCAAATTTGAAATTTTTAAATCGTCCGGTTTTCCAATCTGCGGAAAAAGTGGAAAGGCCTTTCTCGCTCGTGCAAACACTCATCTTCATCTCTCCAGATTCTCGGCCCACGCCTTCGCGCGCCACTATCACATTTCGGCCGGCAAATTCTTTTTCCAGCTTATCGGCGCAATCCGGTTGTGGTTCCACCGCCACCACTTTTACCCCCAACCGGGTAAAAATTCTAGTGCGATTGCCGACATTGGCGCCGATATCAAAAAATAATTTATTTGGCCCGATAAATTGCCTAAAAAAACCGAAACTGCGGATATAGTTTAACGGCCTTTTTAAATAAAGGAAAAATCCGGACAGCATACTTTAATCAAATCAATGAATCTTTTTGCGGCTAATGTATTGGTAAAATTTGTCAACGCGTAATCCCGCGGCTTATACAGGCTCAGATTCCCCGTAAAATCCCGCCATTTAGCGGAAAAATCCTCTTCTCCGGCAAAAAACAGGCCGCATTCCGCGGTTAAATACGGCGCGCTTATTTTACCATCAAACCACTTATAACCGCAATACTCCCAATACCCTCTATTCCACACTAGTGTCGGCACATTATGCATCCAGGCTTCGCCCAGCGCCAGCCCCTGGCTCTCGGATTCTGACAAATAAATCAGGCTTTTGGCGCGGGCCAGCAGGCCAAAATAGTCTTCCTTACGGTAATGCCCGTAACGAACCGCCTCGTAAGGAATATTTTTTGATTTTAAAAAATTTATTATATAATTAAGCTGTTTTTTGGGACCGCTTTTATAATAAACTAAAACCAAATCCCGCGTTTGCGACAAATCGCAATCGCTACCAACTCCGGCCGGCCAGATTTTTATCTTGGCCGCTAGCTGCGGCGCCTGCGCTACCCAAAAATCCTTTGTCCAAGCGGAGGGAAATGGCAAAAGATCAATATTTACATCAAGCATTATCCCATTTTTCTCGTTTGGCAAAACCGCTATGATCGGTCCGGCGATAATTTTGCTTATTCTGCCTTTCTTTTTTATATCAATAGCGTCACGCAAGGCTTCAGCGCTTTCATTCACATAAACCACCGCGCCGTCTTTAATATTTTTACTTTCGGGGTTTAAAACATAATTAATCTCCATTTCTTTAAGACCGGCTAACAAACTATTTGTTACCGCCTGCGGTCCGCGAGATCGTCCCAGAAAATTCCTGATGTATTTCTTTGTAATTTCTAAAAAACGGCGCGGTGAAAAAAAACCCACGCCATTTATCGGTTCGGTTAGAATAACAAGCGGCATAATAATTTAAATTTTATTTGTAATACCGTATCGCTTGCACACAATTTCGTTCTCGGCGAGAAGCCGCGGATTGGCGCCGGCGCTTAATCCCCGGCCATCAACATTAAAAATTCCCGCGTTCTTTTTGGATAACACAAATTTGTCGGATAACTTTGCCGCGCGCACGCACCAGTCAAAATCACCGCTAATTTTAAATTGTTCGTCAAAAGGGCCAACCCGGTTATAAAAATCTTTACTAATCATAAAAAACGGACCGCAATGCATGGATCTGGTAAACTCTTGCTTATCATATGCCGGCGGAGAAATATGCCGGTACTTTACCGGCGCGGCTACCGGTCCGAACCGCAAAACCCAAACAATATGAAAAGGGAAATAAACCAAATCCGCGCCATTTTTAATAAGATTAAAACCGTCAATAATCGCGTCGGCGAATCGCGTATCGTCCGCGTTCCAAAACCCGATTACTTCGCCCCGGGCCATGCGCACGGCGCGATTCCAGCTGGCAAACACGGTTTCTCTGTCCACCACCGCGTATTTAAACCATGATTTATCTTTTAATTTAGCGATAAATTTTAATTCTTTTCCAACGGGATTGTTTAATACTGCGATAATTTCAAACTCCGCTCCTTTATTTTCAAGGGATTTGGCAACTCGCAATATGCGGGCAGCCAATTTGTCGGCGTAACGGCCGGAATTATACAGCGAAAGAATAATAGATATCATAAATTTGCGTCTAATGAATCTACAATGCGTTTTTTTTCCACCACATATTGCTCCTCAATTTTTTCCAGCGTAACACCGTTTTCTTTTTCATAAAGACTAAAGTAAGTAAGCAGTCTAAAATATGAGTAGGCCAGCGCTTCCATAAAACCAACCGCGCCGTTTTTCCAATTATCCTTATAAAATAACCAAAAGTATCTGAACATGGCCGCCACCATTTTTATTACCGAATACTTTTGTCCGCTGGCAAGCTTCTGCCCCGCTTCCGCTTCGGCGTATGACAAATGGTTGGTAGCGAACTTTGTCAGGTTATACAAACTAAAATGACGTATGGCATACTCATCACGTATCGGCAATCGCAAAATTTCATCTTTTTTTCCTAAGAACTTTCCCATGCCGTGGATCAAATTATTGGAAAAATCAACCGAGTCTCTTTGAAAAAAACAACCAACGGATGTCTTTATTGCCGGGTGTTTGGTCTTGCCCCAAAGATAGGTATATAAAGGAACAATTACTTGCTTATACTTATCCTGGCGCGAAATTTCGGTCAGTTTGTCCAACAATGTTTTTGGCGCCAAGTCATCCACATATTGCCAAAAAAACCATTTTTTGTCGGTATTGGCCAAAGCAAAATCAAGCATTTGCGTGGTTTCTCCCGCGCCAATCATGGTCATTTTTGGGCGTTGCAAAAATCTGGCCCCGTATTTTTGCGCTATTTCACCGGTTCTGTCCATGCTACCGCCATCCAAAACCAACACCTCGCCGTATTTAATAAAATTACGCACCGGATATTCTATGCGTTTTTCTTCGTTTAAAGTAAAAAGGATAAAGGCTATGTTGGAATTATTCATATTCTTTTTTTAAAATATTTATCGCACCCGATTAAAACTAAAAATTTTTTAATTAACTCTTTTACGGCAATCCAATAACCCCGGCCCACAAAATATACAAACGCCCCGGCGGTTGATTGGGGCAGATCATACAAACGCTTAATCCATAGAAAACCTTTGAAGGCCGCCAGGTTGCGTCGGCGCGTTGTTTCCAGCCCAACAATATCTTCCCACCGCATATTATCGCCGCGCGTTTTAACGATTAAATCCGGCAAAACCATGAACTTTAAATTCTTAAAAGCTCTTAAAAAAACATTGGTGTGGATATGGAGGGAGCCGAAATACTTTTCCAAATCAGCGTAAGATAACCACGTTTCCCGCAAAAAAACATGGGTAGACATTCCGCCAAAAATACCAATAACTTTAACGTAGCCTCCGAGCGATCTGACGTAATCCTGCAAACTGCCGTAAAGCCTATCTTCGGGAGCGCCGGCATCGTGTTCATTTTTATAGGCGCGCCGCATGTCGCGCGAATAGCCCACATGACCAACTAAATAATACGGAACATTTGTGGCTAATACTTTCTTTACTAATACCGACAGCGCCTCGGGAAACAAGGCGTCATCATCACCCAAGGTAAGGCAATATTTTCCACTAGCCAGCTTTATGGCATTATTTAAATTCCGATCAAATCCGATGTTAGTGTCATTTCTAGTATAGATAATATTCGCGTATTTTTCAACAAAACCGGCCATCATTTCTTTGGTGCCGTCGGCGCTCGCGTTATCCGAAATTACTATTTCCACCAGGTCTTTAAGCGACGGATCGACGTCAAATTGATCGGTGATGCTTAATAAGTTGTATTGCAAAAACTCCGCTCTGTTATAGGTTGGAATGCAGATACTTAATACTTTGCCCATATACACCTAATCAATTAATACGGATTTGAATACAAATTTTTTGTTTAAAACAAAAGATACGCAGGCCATCGGTAAGATTAAAATCGCTCCGGAAATATAAGCGTTAACGCCAGCTAAACTAAACAGGTACAAACCCAGCACATTCAAGACATAAACAACCCCGTAAACTCCAAAAAATTTAAATATAAGCGAATTATTGCGGGAATTAAATACAATTACACCGGTGGTTTTAAAGTTAAATAAAATTCCCAAAATCGTGCTTAGTAGCGCCGCAAGAGAATAATGCAGGCCAAGAAATAATAGGAGCGAAAAAACGCCATAACCAAACAAGGTATTGATCCCGCCAATAAATAGAAACCGGATAAATTGATTTTTCGCTAATTTGTTCAGCATGCCTAGTTATCAAAAATTAATTCGTTCTTTTTCAATTACTAAAGGCCTGTGTTTAACTTGGGTATAAATCGCTCCAATATATTCCCCCAAAATTCCCACAAAGAAAAGCTGGATAGAGCCCAAGAAAAAAATGCCGATGATAAGCGGAGCTAATCCTAATTGAAATTCTTGCCAATGCGCTAATTTTAAAACCAGATAAACTAGAGCAATGATAAAACTAACTATGGACAATCCAAAACCGACGAAGCTGGCCAGGCGCAGCGGCACTTTGGAATGATTCACAAATCCAAGCATGGCCACCTCGTATAATTTATAAAAATTATTTGAGCTCTTGCCGTGCTTGCGCTGCGCTTGAGTGTACTTGATTTCGGTTCGAGAAAAACCAAACTCGCTGATGAGGCCGCGCAGATACGGTTCCGGATCGTCAATCTTTTTTAAGGCTTCAATAAACTGCCTGTCATACAAAGCGAAGCCGTTAAAATTTTTAACCTGTTCGGTTTCAGCGATTGCTTTTAATAAGCTATAATATAATTTTCTAATAGCAAACATTAAAAAGCTTTCTTCGCTTTTATCTTTAATACCGATGATTACTTTGAATCCTTCCGCCCATTTGGTTATGAAATCTTTTATCAGAGCCGGCGGATCCTGCAAATCCGCGGGAATAACAACGGCCGCGTCTCCATTTACCTGCAAAAGGGCATAATACGGGGAACGGATTGAACCAAAATTACGGGCATTAACAATTATTTTCACCCGCTTGTCCTGGGCGGCTATTTCTTTTAAAATTGCCACTGTCTTATCGCGTGAAGCGTTGTCAATAAAAATATGCTCGTAATTTGGCGCGCAATCTTCCATTACCTTTTTTACCTGGCTATAAATCTCGGCGACGTTCTCTTCTTCGTTGTAGCAAGGCGTAACAATGCTTATCGATTTATTAGGAAACATACTTAATATTATATATATTCTTGCAAAAATTTATCAAAGCAGGCCACTACATAATCAATCATTTCGGCATTAAGCCCTGGATAAACCCCGACCCAAAATGTATTACTCATAATTAAGTCTGTATTTTTTAATTCACCCACAACCCTGTATTGAATCGGGTTATCTATAAAATACGGCTGTTTGGTAATATTTCCGGCAAATAAATAACGGGTGGCTATGTTGTTTTCCTGCAAGTGTTGCACTAAACGATCACGGTCAAACGGGGCGTCTTCTTTAACAGTCAATAAAAACCCAAACCAGCTTGGTTCCGCTTCTTTTTCCCACGCGGGCAAAACAAAATATTTTTCATATTTTTTTAGGCCATCATATAAAATTTTAAAATTATCTTTGCGTTTTTGCACAAAACCGGGCAACTTATCCAGTTGCGCCACGCCCAGCGCCGCCTGCATATCGGTAGCTTTCAAATTATAACCGATTTCCGAATAAATATATTTATGATCATAGCCATACGGTAAATTTCCCAACTGCCAGCCAAAACGCATGCCGCAAGTATTATCACAGCCGGATTTGCACCAGCAGTCTCTGCCCCAATCGCGGAAGGACCGGATTATTTTTGCCAAAATTCCGTCATTGGTAAACACCGCTCCGCCTTCTCCCAAAGTAATATGGTGGGCCGGATAAAAACTGCAGGTCGCAATCTGGCCAAATGTGCCGGTGTATTTTCCGTTATACATAGACCCCAAAGCATCGCAATTATCTTCTATCAGCCAAAGATTATGCTCTTTGCAAATCGCGGCAATCGCGTCCAAATTAAATGGATTGCCCAAAGTGTGCGCCAAAAATATCGCCCTTGTTTTGGGTGAAATGGCTTTTTTAATTCCTTCCACATTGGCGTTATAATAGCCCAAATCCACATCCACAAAAACCGGCACGCATTTATTTTGAATAATAGGATTGACAGTGCTGGGGAAACCGGCGGCCACGGTAATTATTTCATCGCCGGGGTTTAATTTTTTGGCGCCCAATTTGGCGGACATCAGAGCCGAAATAGCCAACAAGTTGGCCGATGAGCCGGAGTTTACCAAAATTGCCTGCTTGACTCCCAGCCAATAAGCAAGCTTGCTTTCAAATTCGTCACTAAAACGGCCTTCGGTCCACCAACCGTCCAAAACCGCCTCCACGCCCAAAATTAACTCCTGTTCGTTAAACACCTTACCGGAAACCGGCACGGAAGATTCGCCGGGAACAAATTTTTTATCCGGAAATTTTTCTTTATAATATTTTACTATTTCTGATTTTAATTTGTCATCCATATGATTATAAAAATATTATTAATTAAGGCCGTTATCTGCAATCATTTAAATTTTTAGCTCGGTTTAATAAAAGGGCCATATCATCGGTGCTGGTGCTGATAACCGTATAATACTTTTCAACTGTCCGGTTAATTCTGCTGTCAACCAAATCATTGCCGAATTGCATATAAAATTTACTGAACGGATACACGAATACTTTATAATTTTTATTGCACTTTAAAAAATCAACCGCGTCGTCCGCCTCGCTTTTAAATATTATTTCCGTAAAAGAAGGAACGTCCAAAACCGAACGCGTATGCGATTCTCCGTAAAACGCCCCGTCGTAATGTCCGGCCAAAATCACCACACTCTCCCCTGCCACGGTGTTATTTTTAATAAAATCAATATTTTTTGTTATCGCTGTGGCAGTGTCGCTTGAAAAGGCGCTAAAACCGGCCGACACCCAATTGTAATATTTGTGGCTGTGGCTAATAACGCTTATGGGTGAAGATAAAATAAAAAATAACACCAATAAAAATAACAGCGCCTGACCATATAATTTTGGATTGGAAGCGGCGTTGTAAAAAATAATGTCCGCAAAAATTACCAGCAACATAAGCGACAAATATAACGGGCCATAGAAAGTCGCGTCGTGCGATCTGCCTTCGTAATAACTAAACAAACCAACTCCCAAAATAGTCAGAATAAAAATAGAGGCGTTTTTCCAGTCGCCGTCTTTAACCAGCCATTTTTTGATGGATAAAAGCAAACCGGACAGAAAAGTGATGACCACCAAAATCCACACATGCGGAAAAGGCATGGCTATCAGCATAAATCCTTCATAAAATAATCTTTGATACCGAAAAAATATAGAAAAATCCGGCGTCTGTCCGCTTATTAAAAACGCGTAACCGGCGTAGCTCGCAAAAACAACGCCGAGTGCCGCCGCTCCCATAAGGGCATGGCCAGCTATATTTCTAATCATTAATTTTTTATCGGAACGAAAAACTTCCAGATAAACCAAAGCCAGAATCCAAGACGCAAAAACCATGATGCCGGAATCAAAGTTCCACAAAACAGCCAAAGCGCTTATTATAAACAATGCCAAATAAAGAATTTTGTTTCTGCTCTCAAAATAAAAAGAGGAA
Organism: Patescibacteria group bacterium; assembly: GCA_038056955.1. Classification (GTDB taxonomy): domain Bacteria; phylum Patescibacteriota; class Patescibacteriia; order Magasanikbacterales; family GWA2-37-8; genus XYD2-FULL-39-9. The sequence continues at coordinate 4,311 of JBBUEJ010000019.1, read as the reverse complement.
AGCAACAAAAGCAGGGACGGAAAGATGGTTCTAATCGGATAATATTGAAAATACGGATAAGGGTTGGCCGGGCTATCCAAAAAATAAAGCATGACCGTGCTGAATCCGATGAGCAGAATTATTTTATTTTTTATTAATCTGCGCAGAAAAAGAAAAATAAATAAAAAATTCAGACTCAACAGCGCGCCCATCACCGAGGTGATGGATAAAACGCTTAAACCAACCAATTTAAATACCGGATTTAAAAACACCGGATAAAGGCCGTACTGGCCAGATAAATTTACCAGCATTGTTTTTCCCGCCGCCACTTGAGCGATTGAATTAAAAACCGGATTGGCGTGGCCCACAATATTGATGCCGGCTAATTCCGAACCATTGGCGCTGATAATGTTGATAAAAAAAACAACCGCGATCAAAACACCGGAAAATATATAGACTAAATTTTTAATTAAATTATCGTACGCGGGTTTTTTTAATGACATGGCAAAGTAGGTGCCGATTGGAAATAACGCCAAACTGTACAGATATTTTCCCAAGCCCTTAAAAAAATAGCTTTTTTCAACATACATAAAATTGCTGACGGCCAAACCGATATAAGCGATGGAAAAAATCGCCAAAGGCGCGGCCAGGCCAGTGAAAAAATAAAGGCGCGGAATAATTTCCTTTTTTATTTTATAAACATACCTGCTAAATAATTTATAGAAAATTAATAATAAAAACGGGCTTAACAGCACGCTGGACGTAAACTGGGCTCTTTCCACCAGCTTGGGAATAAAAGCGGGCAGAAGTTTGTCCAGATAAACCTTGGAGGCCTCAAGCAGTATTCGCGAAGTGTCCGGTTTATAAAAAAACTTTATGGCTACGCATAGTAAAAATAAAAATACGGCGGTGGCCGCCACGCTTAAAACAAAAATGATAAATTCCCTCTGGCGCAAGTCCGTATCCTCGTCGCTAAAAACATCGTTATTTTTGCGTTTAAAAAAAGAAGTAACGAAAAAAATTATCAATAAAACTGCGGCTAGCAATGAAAAATTTTTAACGCTGGAAACTAATGGTTTTTGAATTAAATATTCCCTCCCCTTAAAATTTATGCTGGACAAGAGACTGGAGGCTAGCGGAACATTAACTTGCCAAGGTTTGACTTTCACATTTTCCGGCGCCTCATACACAAAATAGCCGGGACTGCCGTTTATGTCGCTCATATACCAATCAGCGCTGTTTGCGTCCAATTTTTTCCATTCGGCCAAAAACTGTTTTTTTGTAAAGACAAAATTTTTCTCTCCCAGGGTAATATTAATTTTTGACAGCTGGCCCAAACTTTCACTATTTACGCCCACCAATATTCTTTTTATAAATGTTTGACTTGGGTTATTCCACTCGTCTTGATTCCCCTCCAGCACTCTTGTTAAATTCATGGTATTGCCGGCCCGCGACAATGTCGCCAAAACTCTGATAGATGATAAATTCGCCGCGTCCAGTCCCTCAACTTTTACTGATAAATGATCCAGAATTTGTCGACTGGTAATAACCGAAATAACATTTCCCAGCCAAAGAACACCGAAAATAAACAGCGATGACAAAACGATCGCCAAAATATGTTTTTTCAACAAAATAATCGCATCATTAGCCGCTAATTTTAAATTGTTTAACAGCATAAAATAATTATGAATCTAATTTTGACACAAGGGGCCGGTAATACTCCACTAGATCCGCCAACGATTTGTCTAAATCGGTAAAGGATATTTCTCCAATGGCTGTTTTTAATTTATCAATATTGCCGGAATACTCTTTATTCATTTCCGGATTCTGCACGACAATCGGCACATTTTTCCCCGTTAAAGCCAGCACCTTTTTTGCAATAGTAATTAAATCTATCGTTTCTCCGCGCCCAACATTGTAAAAAGTTTCCGGCGGTTTATTGGCGATAAAATAATCTAAAATCTTGGCAAAGTCGTTGATATACAAATAATCGTAATTAACATTTTGTTTTATCGTTATGGGAATATCTAAAAGAGCGTTGTAAATTGCTTCGGGAATAAATCTGATTTGATAATCTTCGTATTTGCCATACACCGCGAACGATCGCAGGTGCGTGATAAAATCAACTGTCTGCGCGTATTTGGACATTATGTATTTGGCAAAACCATATTGATCCACCGGCACTGATTTGTCAAAATCATCTTCCTTTGCCATCGCCACACCCCGTGTTTTATCATATTCGGCTCCGGAACCAAGCACAATCAGTCTTTTGTAAAAATCCTTGCCTCTGACCAGATTAAAAAACATCTGCAAATTTTTTTCCAACACCCATTCCACTCCCACCCATTTTGGACTGCGGGTGCCTCCGACATTGGCGGCGTGTATAACCAAATCAAATTTATTTTTTTTAAGATAAGCCCAAACCGCGTCCACGTTTGTTAAATCCAATTCAGCTCTAGCCGGATACAAAAAATCATATTTATGGCCTAATAATTCCAAAATATTGCGGCCGATAAATCCCCCTCCACCCGTTAAAAAAATTTTAAGCTTTTTCATACCAATTTTACCAAAAATAAGGCGGCTAATCAACGCTATTTTCCATATTTTTAGCTAATTCTTCCGCATCCAAATATGGAAACATATCTTCGTATGGTCTTTGTACCAATTTACCTTCAGCGTTTTTTTCCGATGCTACTCTGGGAACTATCAATTGCCACTCCGGCGTCATTACATCGCAAATAACCGGCCCGTCAAAATCCAAAACCTCTTTTATTTTTTTGTCAACTTCATCGGCATGAGCTATGCGCACGCCTTTTATACCATAAGCTTTGGCTATGGCCAGAGAATCCGGACACCAAACTCCGGACTCCGGACCTGTGCCAAGCAATCTGCCTTCCATAAAATTCTTTTGAGTGTGTCTAATTAACAAATAACCATTATTGTTAAAAATAAAAATCTTAACCGGCAGATTATTGTGTTTTATGGTGGCAAACTCCTGAATATTCATCTGCAAACTGCCGTCGCCGGTAATAACGATTGTTTTTTGGCGATTGTTGGCCACGCAGGCGCCGATTCCCGCCACCCAATACCCCATGGAAGAAAGACCGCCGGTGGTAAGAAAACGCTGGCCTGGTTTAATTTTCCATGTCTGGGCGGCGACGTGAAAACACGAGCCGGTATCCACCAAAACCACATCACTAGGCGCCGACAACACGGAAAGCCGGTCGGTAAAATAATATGAATTCACCGGATCTTCTTCTTTGTAAGCCGGCAAGGCCACCGGATATTTAACTTTCCACTGCTGGCACTTCTTTACCCAAGCGGAAAAATTAACGGGCTTGACCGAATCTAATTTGTCGGATAATAATTTAAGAAATATTTTCGCGTCGGTTTGAATTTTTAAATCAATTGCCAACCCCGGCTTATCCAACTCCAGCGGATCAACATCTACCACTATTTTTTTCGCGTTTCTGGCAAAATCACCGGGATTATGACCAATCAAGGATGTGGTTAAACGACAACCAATGGCAATCAGCAAATCAGCATTTTGGATTGCAAAATGAGCGGATCTCTCACCATAAGTTCCCGGACGTCCCACATAAAACTCATTATCACTTTCTATTAAATCTATGCCCAGTCGGGAAGTTAGCACGGGAATTTTTAGCTTGGATACAACCTCGGAAAATTCCTTGACTGCATTTGCCAGCCTGACACCCTGGCCGGCTAGCAAAACAGGCCTTTTGGAATTAGACAGCATCTCAATTGCTTTTTCTATCTGACTGACTGCCGGCTCAAACTTTTTTTCTACGGGAAATTTAAAATCAGAAACAATATTTTCCGGAACTTCCGCTCTTTGCACATCTAACGGTACGTCCAGCCAAACCGGACCGGGACGGCCGCTGGTCGCTAAAAAATAAGCGGTTTCTAAATAAGTCCGCACCTTGGCCGGATCGTCTATGGTAATAAAATATTTAGTAATCTTTCCCACCAACAGCTTGATATTTATTCCCTGAACGCCAAACTGCCTGATACCGGTTTGTTCCTGATATTGCACGTTGACTAAATTTGATTGTCCGGAAATAACAATCATGGGCGCTGAATCGGCCCAGCCACCCACCACGCCATTTATGACATTTACCGCTCCCGGACCGGCCGTAACCAGCGCTATGGCCGGCTTGCCCTTCAGTCGTCCATACGCATCGGCCGCCATGCTGGCGGATTGTTCATGATGAACGCAGGTAACGTTAAACTTGCCGCTGCGATAAATGGCATCAATCAAATACATGGCTTGTCCGCCGGAAACCATAAACACTTCGTCGGTTCCCTTCTCCT
>JBBUEJ010000018.1:0-2383 GCA_038056955.1 Patescibacteria group bacterium | reverse complement strand
TCATGGAACATGTAGTTGGTAGAGGAAGCAAACATGCTGTCTGCGCCAGTTGTTCCAGTTATATCAGCAACTCCTAACAACGCGCCTGTACCTGCTCTGGCTTCCATATCTGTGCTGCCGTCTGATTTAAACGCGAAGGCTGTGGACGTGTTGTTAGAGATTACACCAGAAGCATTTGTGGTGCCTTTCATGGTGAGAATCTTGTAACTGTCCATAGGGGCGGTGACGCTGAATCCGGAGAATAACACATCGCCGTTCACATAACTGCCGGAGGCTAACAGGGTGGATCCATCATATAGTGAGAATCCGCCAAATGTACCAAGGGTGGTAACAGCGAGTTTACTGCCGGAATAGAACGAAGACAGAGTAAGCTTGTTTACAGTGACGTCATCATTGGTAGCGGCGAATTTCCACATGCCCAACTGCACACCGGTTTTTCCAGGACCATAGATCTTGGAAATGGTGCTGGCATCGGATACGGCGGTAATGGCTAAGGTGCCGGCGCCAACTGTTATATTCTGACCAACTACATCGGTATCATAAGTTACCGAGTTGCCACTGCTCTTACCAGTGTAATTCATCGCGCTTAAAGAAGAACTTGCCGCTCCGCTGGAGATGGAAGTCTTAATATAAGCCTTTACCTGTAAGGTTAGGGTTTGGTTGGCTGGAACAGTCAAATCAAAACTATAGTTATTGGTGGTGGAAGCAACAGTAGCTATGGTAGTACCTAGCTGTGTTGAACCGCTCCATAACGAAAGATTTTGATACATGTTGGTTACCAACTGACCGCTAGTACCAGCAAAGTCGATGGTAGCATTTGTCATGCGGATATCTTCCGATGATCCGGCTGTACAAATGTACTGACCAACTACTTGGGTGGCTCCAGTAGAACGAGTAACGTTACCCATTGAAGTGTCTTTGTAACATGTGAGTGAAGTAGCGTTTACTGTTAACTGGTTAGCGGCTGTACTGGTGTTGCCGGAAGTCGGCAAATTATCCGCGTAATCCAACGTAGAGAATCTCTTGGCGTAGAAATTACCGATTTGTACGGTATATCTCTGCGCGGAAGTAGCTGTAGCGTCAATACTACCGACTACTTCTAGAGTCTTTGTCTGACCAGCGGTAAGTTGAATGTAGCTGGCTAAGTTATTTTGCGCTCCGGTAGCGTATAGAGAAGCGGTGGATCCGGCCAAGGTGAGGTAGACAGTGCCATCGGCCTTGTCACGAACCACCACATTGCCGGTTAAGTTCAAGTGGTTGCTTGCGGTGCGAGCGGAATATACACCAAGACCCATCTTGCGCAATTCCATGTTCTCGCCTACTGCCTTGACATCAAATTGAGCCAAAACAATATTTGAAGCGCCAGCGGAAATGTTTCCAGCTGGAGAGTTGGCGGTCTTGTTTAAAGTCAAGGAACCGGAACCCATGTTGAACCAACCGTTGGTGCTGCTTGCATCTACGAAGTTGGCGTTTAATGCGCCGCCAGGCAAAATGTAGTACCCGGTAGAAGCGCCCTTTATCAACACATCATAATCGTTCTGAACATGAACTCTGAAGTTGCGGGTTGAACCATTGACCACGTCAACTTTGACAGTTAAGTCGCGGTTGGTGCTCTTTGGCACAGTGTAAGGAGTTGTCAAGTTAACTGTAGCGTAGCGACCGGATATAGCCGCAGTGGAACCCAATTTGGCTCCATCCGGCGCGTATACGGATACGTTGGTTAAGTCAGTATCTTGCACAGTACCTTCAAAGTATAGGGTTAGTCTGGAAACAACGACATCTTCGTAGCCGCTGCCTTCAGTAAATCTTACTTTGAATACTTCTTTCTGCAGATCGCCGATATTTAAGTTTCCAGAAGCGGTGCTGGCTGGCTGGGTGGCAGATCCGCCTTCGGATTGAGCTACTACAGTAGTAGAAGCCAAAGAAGAAACACCATCAATAATAGCCATTTGGTTGCCTTCTACTGGGAAGGAACCGCCTACAGTGCCATTACTCATAACATCGGTAGCGGCGACAACTTTCATACCCACCAAACCGGAGTTAGCGGCGGCGGAAATATTTAGTTTAACCAATAAGGATTCAGAACCGCCCGCGGCTACAAGAAGCGGGTTGGCGCCGAAACTTACGGTTACCTTGTTGTCGGAAGTTAAGGAAGTCATAACATCGCCATGGCGATTGCCTTGAGCATCCCAAACACTAACACCGGTAATATTGCTGTTGGCAATCAAGCCGGTCTTGGTTAAGGTAAGTCCGGTAACATTGGTGGCTGCGCTTGCGCTTAAAGTTAATTTTAAGACGTTGTTATAAGCGGAACCATCTGCTAAGTTTGCGGCGGCTGGGTTATCAGAAGCCAAAGAAACCATTAAGCTACCACCAACGACTG
>JBBUEJ010000017.1:0-5474 GCA_038056955.1 Patescibacteria group bacterium | reverse complement strand
ATTATTTTCTCATTATATAAAAAAAGCCAAAACTTTGGTTTGGAACGGCGCTATGGGTTATTTTGAACAGCATCCATACGAATACGGCACTTATTCGGTGGCGCGTCTCGTCGCGGCCAGGGCAAAAGGCGTAGCGTTCGGCATAACCGGCGGCGGGGAAACGGTAGAAGTTTTAAAAAAATTGCATTTGATCAGCGATATTGACTTGGCTTCAACTGGAGGCGGATCTATGTTAGAATACCTAAGTGGGAAGAAACTGCCCGGAATAGAGGTTTTAAAAAAATAATTCTTAATTTAAATTATATGCCAACACCAATGAACGGAAAAAAACAAGAGCCAATGTCCGGTTTTCACAATCATTTTGCTAAAAAAATAATAATGACCATAGCGGGCATCTTGTTGGTTTATCTGGTATTTTATGTGGGAACTCTCATCCGCAACAATGTCAAAAAGTATGATTTTATCGGCAAAGCCGATCATATGGAGAGAACCATAACGGTAAACGGATATGGTAAAGTAAACGGCAACAACGATATTGCCGTTACCACCATGGGCTACTCCAATACCGATAAAGATGTGGCCAAAGCTCAGGCAGAAAATAAAAAAGTGATGGACCAAATTTATGCTGACTTAAAAAAGATGGGTGTAGATGATAAAGATTTGCAAAGCAATTACACTATTTATCCGGATTATAATTATACCCAAGACAGAGGACAAGAGCTAAAGGGTTACAGAGTGTCCAATAGTTTGACCATCAAAATTAGGGACTTAAAAAAGATAAGCGGTATTTTGGCTTTAGCCGGAAAATACGGAGCCACTGAAGTAAGCGGGTTGAGTTTTACCATTGATGAACCGGAAAATTTAAAATCACAAGCGCGCGACAAGGCTTTGGCTGATGCAAAAGTAAAAGCGACTCATTTAGCCAATGTTTTGGGAATGCGTCTGGGCGGAATTGTTAGTTACAATGAATATGAAGGCGGCGTTGATTTGTATCAGCCTAAAATGATGTACGCAGAAGTTGGTGGTATGGGCGGTGGTCCGGCCGCAATTTCCGGAGGTAGTAAAGATGTAAATATGAATGTATCTATTACTTTTGAAGTATTGTAGTAAATGTAAAATCAAAAAAGGAGCCCCCGAAAGGCTCTTTTTTGTTGATAAACGGTATGGTATAATGGCCTTCTTAACTCATTCTATTATTGTATGAAGATCAAACAAATTGTTGCCCGTGAAATATTGGATTCGCGCGGTAATCCCACGGTTGAAGCCAAAGTGGTTTTGGAAAACGGCCAGAGCGCGGTAGCCAAAGTTCCTTCCGGAGCCTCTACCGGTACGCACGAAGCCTTGGAATTGCGCGATGGTGGCAAGCGCTATGGCGGCAAAGGCGTTTTAAGGGCGGTAAAAAATGTTAATACCGAAATCGCCAAAGCGGTTTGTGGCATGGAAATTACCAGAATTCAAGAAATCGACGCTAAAATGGTTGCTTTAGACGGAACTAAGACCAAATCTAGACTGGGGGCTAATGCGATTTTAGCCGTATCATTGGCGGTTGCTCGGGCGGGAGCAATGATTATGAACATGCCGTTATATCAGTACATACGACATATTTATAAAATTCCAGAAAAAGATTTTCGTTTACCGGTGTTGGGAATGAATATTATAAATGGCGGACGTCATGCCGACAATGGCCTTTCCATTCAGGAGTTCATGATTATGCCGCGGCACAAGTTATTGCGTGAGCGAGTGCGCATGGGTTCACAAATTTTTCATTCACTTGCCAACTTGCTTAGTCAAAAAGGATATTCAACCGGCGTGGGTGATGAGGGCGGTTTCGCGCCCGAGCTTTTGAATAATGAACGGGGCGTACAACTGATTTTAGAAGCCATAAAGCTGGCCGGTTGGGAGCCGGGCCGCCATGTTTTTTTGGCGCTAGACGTGGCGGCTTCGGAATTTTATCATCATGGCAATTATTATTTCCTCGGTAAAAAACAAGGTTGGCGGCCGGCAAAAATGATTGATGTGCTTAAACAGTGGGTAAAAAAATATCCAATTATTTCCATTGAGGACGGACTGGCCGAAGATGATTGGGAAAATTGGCAGCTGCTAACCAAGGAATTGGGCAAGAAGATAAATTTAGTTGGCGATGATTTGTTTGTTACGAATGTCGAGCGGATTAAGCGCGGAATAGATGAGCATGTCGCGAATACCGTGCTTATCAAAGTAAATCAGATCGGTTCGCTTTCCGAAACCATTGACGCTATCAGGCTCGCTCGCAAAAACAATTATCAAATATTTATTTCTCATCGTAGCGGCGAAACCGCGGATACTTTTATTGCCGATCTGGCCGTGGCGGTGAATTCCGAATTTATCAAAACCGGTTCTATGTCCCGTTCCGAAAGAGTAGAAAAATATAATCGTTTGATGGAAATTGAATTGGAACTGGGAATGTAATAAAATCTATGAAAAAATTTAAAACAACACTTTTAATGATTGTGGACGGCTGGGGCATTGGAAACCCCAAAGACCCCGGCAATCCGATTACTCCAAAAAGCGCGCCAAATTATTTTGCGGCTCTGAAAAAATACCCAAATTGCAAGCTGGAGGCCAGCGGCGAAAGTGTTGGTCTGCGTAAAGGTCAGGAAGGCAATAGCGAAGCCGGCCATTTGAATTTGGGCGCGGGGCGGGTGGTAAAGCAAGACGCGCTTTTTGTATACGACGCGATTGCCGATGGAACATTTTTTAAAAATAACGCCTTTCACGAAGCTCTGCATCATGTAAAAAAATATAAAACGGCTGTGCATTTAATGGGGTTGTTGTCTAATCACAATAGCGCTCATTCTTGTCCGGAACACCTACAGGCCTTGTTGGATTTGTTGCATAAAGAAAATATAAAACAAGTGTATCTGCATCTTTTTACTGACGGCCGGGACTCCGGCCAATTTGAAGCCAGCAAGCATTTGCGCATGCTGGAAAAATATTTTCACGGCAATGAAAAAGTAGCCACAGTCATGGGTCGTTTTTACGCCATGGACAGAAATAAAGATTGGGACCGAACTAAACAAGCTTACGAGGCCATGGTTTTGGGCAAGGGTTGTGTCGCGCCAAGCGCGGAAGAAGGTTTGAGGAATTCTTATAGTAAAGGAGACACCGACGAATTTGTTTGCCCCACTGTTATTATAGAAAATAACCGCCCAGTGGCCACCATTAAAGACAATGATGCTGTTTTCTTTTTTAATTTGCGCAGTGATCGCGCCCGCCAACTAACCAAATCTTTTGTGCAACCGGATTTCAAGGAGGTAAACCCGGGAGTATTTACCAGGGCAAAGCACCCAAAAAATATTCGTTTTGTCGCTTTAAGTGATTTTGGCCCCGATTTACCAGGTATGCTTACCGCTTTTCCCAGTCGCGATGTAACTAATAGTTTGGTGCAAGTATTATGCCCAAGAAAACAAATGTACGCGGCCGAGTCGGAAAAATTCGCTCACATTACTTACTTTTTTAATGGCGGTTATGCCCAGCATTTTTGTGATGAAAAATGGGTAAAAATCGCTTCGCCGAAAGTTAAAAATTACGCGGTCAAACCGGAAATGAGCGCCAAACTGCTGGCCGATTATGTTATTGGCGCCCTTGAGTCGGGTCAGTACGAATTTATCGCCATGAATTTTGCCAATATGGATATGGTGGGGCATACTGGAAATTTTACCGCGGCTCAAAAAGCGATCAGCGTTGTTGATGGGGAAATGGCGCGCATAATTAAGGTTGTGGTAAAGATTGGCGGCCAAGCCATAGTCACCGCGGATCATGGAAACATTGAAGAAATTATTAATCCCGATAGCGGCGAGCCGGACACCGAACATTCAACCGCTCCGGTACCGTTTATTTTAATAAATAGCCGCATAAAAGTTTCGTCTAAATTACCGGATGGCAAGCTGGCCAATGTTGCTCCCACGATTTTAAAAATGATGGGCATAAAACAGCCGTCAGAAATGACAGCTAAGAGTTTGGTTTAATAATAAATCTAGTATGAAATATAAACCAGTAGTACTTGTAATTATGGATGGTTGGGGCGTAGCTCCTAGCGCAGACGGCAATGCGATTATCAAAGCCCAAACGCCGAATTTTACAAAATTTCTGAAAAATTATCCCACCATGACCATTCACGCTTCGGGCAGTGAGGTTGGGCTATTGTTTGGCGAGATGGGAAATTCGGAAGTTGGCCACCTAAACATTGGCGCCGGACGGGTTTATTATCAAAGCTGTCCGAGGATAAATCAAGCCATAGATAGCGGTGAGTTTTTTACCAATCCCGCATTTTTATCCGCCATTGCCAAAGTTAAAACCAATAAATCAAAATTGCATCTGGTTGGGCTGGTCAGCTCCGGAAACGTGCATTCCAGCAACGCGCATCTTTACGCTTTGCTGGAACTTTGCAAAAAAGCCAAATGCGGAAATGTTTTTATACACGGAATTTTAGATGGTCGCGACGCTTTGTATAATTCCGGTAAAGAATTTATTTTGGAATTGCAGAATAAAATGGCCGAATTAAAAGTGGGGAAAATAGCTTCTTTATCTGGACGTTACTTTGCTATGGATAGGGATAACCGCTGGGACAGATGCGAGAAGGCTTACCGCGCCATGGCCGAAGGCAAAGCCGACCGGTACGGCGAAGATCCGATTCAGGCGATAGACGACGCTTACGCGCAAAAAAATTACGACGAAGAGTTTGTCCCCACGGTTTTAACAGCGAAAAACAAACCGTTAGCCACCATAGCCAATGGCGACGCGGTTATATTTTTCAACTTCAGACCGGATCGAGCGCGCGAACTCGCCCAAGCTTTTGTCGTGCCGTCTTTTAATAAATTTCCCAAAGAATACTTGAATGATTTATTTTTTGTCACCATGACCGAATACGAAAAAGAATTGCCGGCAGTAGTGGCATTTGCGCCCATCGTTGTTCACAATTGTTTGGCGGAAGTAATAAGCAAAGCCGGTTTAAAACAAATTCATGTGGCCGAGACGGAAAAATACGCCCACGTCACTTTCTTTTTAAACGGTACGGTGGAAAATCCTTTCGCCGGAGAAGACCGCCTGCTTATTCCTTCGGCAAAAGTTTCCAGCTATGATCAAAAACCGGAAATGTCCGCTATAGAAATTATTAAAGAAGTAAATAAGGCGATAGATAGCGCCAAATATGATTTTGTGGTTTTAAATCTGGCCAATGCGGACATGGTCGCCCATACCGGGGATTTGCAAGCGGGGATTAAAGCGTGTGAAGTCATCGACAAATGTTTGGGAGAAATAGCGGATCACGCTTTGGCGCAAAACGGAGCGGTAATTATTACCGCCGACCATGGCAATGCGGAAGAAATGACCAATTTGCAGACCGGCGCCATAGACAAAGAACACTCTACCAATCCGGTGCCGCTGATTATTATTGGAAAAGATTTTATGGGGCAAGCCGGCCCGGCCGGAGACGC
>JBBUEJ010000016.1:0-7092 GCA_038056955.1 Patescibacteria group bacterium | reverse complement strand
TCCTTTGTATCTTCCACACTCTCGATGGCGGCGCGAATGGACGCGGGAGCGATTATAGTGGCCTCGTTGTCACCGATGCGGCGATTGATAATTCCAACCAAAGTTCCGCCATGACGGACAATCGCAGAACCGCAACTTCCGAGAGATAGGTCGGTACGCGCGCGAAACATCGTGGTTGAAAACAGGGAATCGATGGCATCGTTTGACGTGGCTGGTCCGACGTCCCAGGATGGAGTCGCAAAGACCCCCGGACCGAGGCGAAAGGTGTGACCGATACGCTTGAGCGCGTCGGTCGGAGTAAGCGACCCGTCCCACAAGGTCAACGGCACTCCTGCCTGATAGGTCCTGATCAGAACGAGCCCTGTTTCCGGATCAAAAAATGGAATGTCCTTTGCGCTCAACCAGGCAGTGCCATCAAGGATGGCGATCGAGTCAGGATCATACATCGTTACACCCACGTGTTCCATCGGAAATACCGAGGCGCTCGTCGCCAGCAAGTGCGGGGCGACATAAACAGCGCTGCATGCCCTGAAGTCGGTAAAAGTGACGGTCTTAAAACCGTTGCGGGTGGGAACCTGTTTTTCGGACCGGCTGTACCCCGTCACGAAGATGGGCAGGACGCTCCGTTCAATACCGACCGGTGCCGATTTGATAGGCATAGGTCGGTTATGAGCGCAAGCGACGAGAGCAAACCCGATGGCGAAAATCGCGAACAAATTGAACGCGCGCATGTGTTGCCTCCTTGTTACATATTACAACACACTATTCCTTGACTGACAAGCCGTTTTTGTGTTAGGTTTCACCTGGCGAAGAAATTTCCATCGAAAAGGAGAATTTTTCATGTCAAAATCCATGAAGATTGCGGTTGTCGGCGCCGGTATCAACGGCTTGATCAACGCTTTCTATCTGCGGCAAGCAGGACACAAAGTCGATGTCTTTGAGAAAAACGATGACGTCGGCGGCGCTTGCATTAAGGAAACGACCGATATCGACGGCCAGACGATGGAATACACTTCCGGCGCGACAGTCTTCGGCATGATGCAGGACTTCATATTCAAGGAGACCGGACTGGACCAGCGCATCCGCCTTCATACTCCGTTACATCCGAAGATCGTTGACTATGGCAACGGTGTACAAGTCCTGTTCCATCTCTACAACGAAGACCTCAAGAAAGAACTGCTACGCAAGTGGGGCGAGACCGGCGACCTTGATGGCTGGATGCGCGATGAGGCGGCTGTGGCCAAATATCTCTGCCGTGAATTCCGTTTTGGATTGACTCCGTCCCTGGAACGCGCCGAACGCAGTCTGGGACGCGAGATGGTTGAACGATGGTTTCTCGGCACCGCCCGGAATCTGCTCGACCACTACTTCACTTCGGACCGAACCAAGATCTACCTGGCCTTGCCGGTAACCGAAAGCGGACCCGTTTCTATAGACTCGCCACGCTCGGCATTCACTATTGGGTTGATGATGACCGGATCAGTTTTCGGTCTCGGCCGTTGGGGCTTTGTTGAAGGGCGGCTCTGGTCTATAACGCAGGCGCTCAAAACAATCCTCGAAGAACGCGAGGTCAGGATCCGGCGCAACACGAAGGTTGAATGGGTGAACTCGAAATCCGGCGCCCTTGCTTTCCGGCCTCCAAATGACAACAGGCATCCGCTTGGAGTAGAACTCTATGACCACATCGTTCTGGCGACCGATCCTCTAACCGCCGCGCGACTGACTGACGATTCACATATGCTTGCAATCGTGAAGTCTAAAAAGGCGCTCGGATCGGCTGGCAAACTCATAGCGCTGTTCAAGCGTCCGATCCGCTGGAGACAACCGACCGGCATGCTGGACTTTGATACCGCTTTCCGATTCTTCATTCAGATTGATTCGATGGACGATTTCGAGCGGCGCTCACAGGAAATCCGCAGCGGCGCGCACGACTATCTGCCGAGTTCAATCCAAGTCTACTGCGACGGCGCCGCCATGCGAAAGTTTGGCTGCCAGGAAACGCGCGAATCAGTCACCTTGTTTATTAAAGACATGGGGCTAACCGTTCCGGGCGCCGAAATGCCGCCAAATATTCTCCAAAGAATCATGACGGCGTTCTGCGCGCGCGTGGATAATCCTGAAGATATCATCATGACCAAACTGCTCGGTCCCAAAGATGTCCAACAAATCTATGGGTTCCACGGCGGCAACTACGACGGCATTGAACTGTGCGACGGCCAGCAGTACGAACAGCGCACTTTTTCGGACGATCCAGCGCGCCGCTTCTATATGTTCGGCAATCACGAACGGATCTCGTTCTGTCATGCGGCGGCTTGGCCGTATGGTTCTATTGCCGGCACCGGCGGCTATCTCTGCGCCAAGGAAATTCTCCGCCACAACTCATAAACTTAACTAACCCACAACAAAGTTCTGTCCCAAGCCCACCCCGATTTAGTCGGGATGGGCTTTTTTATTACCTAACACTTGACAAAACCGCTAAGCTATGATAAAATTTTCGGTTATGCGTATAGCAATGATTGGACAAAAAGGCATACCGGCCATCTATGGCGGCATAGAACGCCACGTAGAGGAGCTGTCGGTAGAATTGGCCAAGCAAGGCCATAAAGTTTTTGTGTATGCCCGCGAGTGGTATACGCCCAAAAACATTAATAATTACCACGGCGTACAAATTATACACACGCCTACTTTGCGCACCAAACATTTTGACGCGATTTTACATACCTTTACTTCTACTATCCACGCGCTTTTCCAAAAACCGGATGTCATTCATTACCATGGCGTCGGACCGGCGCTGCTTTGCTGGATACCGAGAATTTTTGCTCCCAAAACCAAAGTGGTAGTAACTATGCATTGTCTGGATCGCTATCATCAGAAATGGGGATTTTTTGCCCGATTCATACTTCGCATCGGCGAGTGGGTTGGATGCGCTTTTGCTCATCAAGCTATTTCGGTATCAAAAACCATTCAAAGTTACTGTTTAAATGAATACCAAAAAACAACTGCCTACATTCCCAATGGTGTTAAAATATATGAACACCAAAATTGTTCACTCATTGATCAATGGGATATTGCGCCGGAGAAATATTTGCTGATGGTTTCTCGTTTGGTAAAACACAAAGGCGCGCACTATTTATTGGAAGCGTGGCAATTCGCGCGCCAGCAAAATCCGGAGTTGTTAAAAGATTACAAACTGGTGATTGTTGGTGATTCCACTTTTACCGATAATTATGTGGCGCAATTGCGTCAGATTGCCCGCGGTGATAACAGCATTATCTTTACCGGCTGGCAAAAAGGCCAAACACTGTCCGAGCTGTATGCTAATTGCGCTTTGCTGGTGCATCCGTCCGAAAACGAAGGTTTGCCGATTACGGTTTTGCAGGCTATGTCGTACGCGCGACCAGTGCTGGTTTCGGATATTTCCGAACACAAAGAAGTAATCAGCGATGAACGTTTTTGGTTTAGCAACACCAACATTATTTCCTTGGCGCAAAAAATAACCGAGCTGGTGGAAAACCCGGAACTGTTAAAAGAAAAAGGAGTAAAAAATAAAGCGCTGGTGGAAAAGAATTACAACTGGCCAGACATCACTAAACAAACAATCGCGTTTTACTCTTCTCTACCCATCTACCCACCTCCGCGTAAATCGCTTCCAACCTATCAAAATAATCTTCCGGCCGGTGATTTTGTTCCAAAGTTTTAACCGCGTTGGCGGAAATAATGGCCGCTGCTTCGTCTGATGTATTCATAGCGCGCCGGATAACTCTGGCCAAATCGGCCGGGTCTTCCGGTTTGCACAAAAAGCCGCTGACTCCGTCTTTTATCAATTCAGGATTGCCTCCTCGACCTACCGCAACGACAATGCGGCCATAACTAAACGCTTCCAAAATCGCCATGGAACAATTTTCATAAAACAAAGACGGTACGACTATCACTTTGGCATCAAGCATTACCTTTTCCCACGAATCCCCGCCCACCCAGCCCAATCTCTCCACATTGGCCAGAATATTTTTGCGCGCGAATTCTTGCACCCAACTATCCTCCGGGCCGTTGCCGGCAATGAGCACTTTATAATCGCGCAGATCTTTGGCCGCCTCCATAAGAATTTTAATTCCTTTTTCGTAATGAATACGCCCCAGATAAACTATTTTATTGCCCAGCGGCGGAATTATTGTTTGCGGCTTAAAAGGGTTGGGAACAACTCGCATTTTTTCTGCCGGAAATCCGTACTCCACCAGTTTGTTGGCCATAAACTGACTGGGGCAAATATACAAATCAATGCGTTTCCAAATTTTTTTAAACTGATAATAATAAGCTTCCAGAGTACCCACGATACTGGGCAATAATTTTTTATTGATACAGCGATAACGGATGCAATTGTACAGCTTATTTTTATAACAATCCTCGCACAAAGTTTCGCCTTTGAGCAAACTGTGATTGGGACAAAGCGGAAAAACATCGTGCGCGGTAAGCACGGTGGGAATTTTTAATTCGTAAAGTTTGGTAAAGGTACTGGCCGATAAATGATGGTAGATATTGTGCAGGTGCGCCACTTCAGGCTCGGCGGCCATAATCAGAGCGCCTAGTTTTTGTTCTATTTCTTTTGATTTGAATAAGCGTTTAAAAATTTCCCAAGCTGTGGCCGGATCTTGTTTGCCCAAAAGCTCTGGCAATTCGGAAGCAAAATATGCGGAATAGTCCGAAGATAAATTGCTGGGATGCAACATGGAAAACTCGCTCACTTCATGCCCTCGTTCGCGCAAACCATTTATAGTTTGAAAAAAAACAGTTTCCGCTCCGCCGCGGCGATAAAAAAATTTGTTTGCTTGCAGGACGCGCATAATTTTATTTGATGGCTATAGCTACAAGATTCCGACCGCCTTTTTTATCTGTCCAATTTGTTCTCTCGTTATAATCAATTTTTTTTATTTTAAAACCGGATTCTTCTAACAACCCGCTTAACTCTTGTTTGGAGAAATGATGATAATACCTGTTTGCCAACACTTCCCCATCCGGATTTTTCCAAGGCACCAAAACATCATTCTCCCTTATTTTTGTCCAGTCTTTTTTTAATTTACTTTTCGCCCAGTCGCTGGCCAAATTCCAAACGGTAATAATTAATTTTCCCTTTGGTTTTAATTGCTTATAAACATCCGCCAGTAATTCCATCCGGCTTTCCTTGTCTGGTAAATGATGAAAAGACGCAATCATGAAAACTATGTCAAAAAAATCTTCCGAAAACTTCTTCTTTTTTGCCGCCGTAGAAAAAAACTTCGCCCAGCCCGACTTGATTTCTTGTTTGAAATTTTTCCGCGCGATTTTTAACAATTCATCGCTTTGATCTGTGCCAAAATAATTAACCTCTTTATCTTTTAACAGAAAAATAAGCCGGCCGTTGCCGCAACCCCAATCCAAAATATTTTGCCCGTTTTTAATGAATGGTTTAAATATTTCCAGCTCGCCAGCGTTATTTCTGGTGCTGTCAAAATACTTGGCTATACGGTTGTAATCTTCACGGGTTTTATGTATAATCTCATTTGTATCTTTACTTACCATACCATGTCTATTACCGAAACAATGATTAAATCTCTTTTGGCTAATCCCCCGGCAACGGAGGAGGATTTTGGCGTAGTTTTAAGAACAATTTTGCGCCAGGAAAAAAACTCGCCGGCCAACATTCCCACAAAAACGGTATTGCTTAAATCATATCATAAATTAATAAAACAGCACAAGATTAAAAAAAGTCTTGCCTTGGAAAAAACGTTGATGAGAAGGGCCGTACGCAGCTTGTCTGGCGTCAGCATTATTACTGTGCTCACCAAACCTTTTCCCTGCCCTGGCAAATGCATTTATTGCCCCACCGAAGCGCGCATGCCCAAAAGTTATCTGGCCGACGAACCGGCCGCGGCCCGCGCTTTAGGCTTGATGTTTGACCCGTACCAACAAGTATCACAGCGTATTCTAGCTTTAAAAAACAACGGCCATCCCACCGATAAAGTGGAATTAATCGTCAAAGGCGGCACCTGGAATTCTTACCCTATAAAATACCAGTACTGGTTTATCGCCCGCTGTTTTGAGGCTTGCAATGACAAAAAGTTTAGCGAGAAAAATCCCGCGGGGAACCCTTCACAAGTAGATGAAAAATTTACTTTGGACGAATTGCGAAAAATAAGTTTCAAAATTCAAAAAACAAACGAAAAAAGCAAACATCGTATTATCGGCCTAACCATAGAAACACGCCCGGATTTTATAAACAAAGGCACGGTGGCGGCTATGCGCGAAATGGGCACAACTAGAATAGAATTAGGCGTGCAAAATACTAATGAAAAGATTTTAAAATTAACAAAACGCGGTCATGGCATAGCGGCCGTAAAACACGCCACCAAAATGCTAAAAGATTATGGCTTTAAAGTTGACTTCCATTTAATGCCACAGTTGCCAGGAGCGACGCCAACCACGGATTTAAAGATGATGTTGAAAGTTTTTGATGATCCGGATTACCGGCCGGACATGATTAAAGTGTACCCGTGTACGGTTATAAAAACTTCCGAACTTTATGATTGGCTAAAAAGGGGTGAGTACAAAACTTATTCAGACCGAGAACTGATAAACATGCTGAAAAAATTTAAGGCGAAGGTGCCGAGGTACGTGCGTATCTCCAGATTAATTCGGGATATCCCCAGCCACCATATTCAGGCCGGAAATAAAATGACCAATTTACGACAAGTAATTCAGGCAGAAATGAAAAAAGAAGGATTGAAATGCAATTGCCTGCGTTGCCGGGAAGTGGGCCACCAGCATTTTGCAGATGGCAAAATTCACAAACCAAAATTATTTATTGATGAATACGTTGCCAGCGGGGGCAAAGAATATTTCTTGAGTTTTGAAGACGCCAAGCGCGATGTGGTGTACGCTTTTTGCCGGCTGCGCGTTTTGTCTAAACAAAAAACCTCCGATAAAATAATTCTGCCCAAAGGCTTGCCCAACGAAGGAATTACCCCGGCAGTTCTTGATACTATGGGCTATCCCGCCTTTATCCGCGAGTTGCATACCTATGGCCAACTTATTAACATTGGAAAAAAATCAAAAGGGGCT
>JBBUEJ010000015.1:0-5407 GCA_038056955.1 Patescibacteria group bacterium | reverse complement strand
GGTTTGTTTAGGCCTCTTGTCAACAGTTTCTGATGTGCTACACTTAATTGGTGTAAAATATTTTGCATAGCCTATGCAGTCTGATTCCGAGCCGATAATATGTGAACCGTCTTTTAAGGATATTTTTTCGTTGCCGTCTTTATTCGAGCGGGCGATTTTAACTGATTTTTCTTTCTATAGCGAGCAGGTAAAAAAAAGAATTCTTAGAAAGAATTCCCTGCTACGTTTATTTTTTGCGCGGGCGCGCAAACGGAGAATTTTATTAGTAGCTAAAACAGAAGGAAAGTGCGTGGGTTTAGTAATTTCCAGCTGTAACGCGAGTATCGGAGTTATCCACTGGCTTTTTGTGCTTCCCGAGCATAGAGGCAAGAAAATCGGCTTTAACCTGGTAAAAAAAGCCGAAGATGAACTTCAAAAATTAGGTTGTCGTAAGATTACCTTAACCACCGAAATAGCCCCTGAGTTTTATAAACATTCCGGATATATTGAAGAGGGCTTGCTAAAAAAACATTGGTGGGGACAAGACTTTACTATCATGAGTAAGATATTGTAAAAAATAGACTTGTCAGGGTCTTTTTATTTTTGTTTATAAGTGCTATGCTAAATGACAGACAGAAACAGATCAAATTTATGCCTTTTAGCAAAAAATTTATT
This sequence comes from Patescibacteria group bacterium, assembly GCA_038056955.1. GTDB lineage: Bacteria > Patescibacteriota > Patescibacteriia > Magasanikbacterales > GWA2-37-8 > XYD2-FULL-39-9. Next base: position 4,753 of record JBBUEJ010000015.1, on the reverse strand, counting down.
TATATTGGCGCGGGAGTAGTTTTGTTGGCGGTAATTTTGTATTTTATTTTTAGTAAAAAAAAAGACGCTCAGCCCAATTCGGCCGCCACGACAATGGATAAAATTACAACTACCAGCGCTACTATTACACCCAGCGCCGCGATCGCTCCAAAAAAACCTTCTTCCCCGGTAAACCCGCCGTTGTCAGCCACGCAAAGGTATTTGGACGCCATAAGAGTTTATAAAAGCGTTGGTTATTATTTTCAATTTGTTGATTGTCATGGTTCTCCCGGCGCTCTTACTTTAAAAAAAGGCAAGAAATTTATGTTGGATAACAGGGATAACGCAACTCACAAGATAGTGGTGCAGGGCGGGCAAACTTTTCAGGTGAAAGCTTATGATTTTGCCATCGCCACCGCGCCATCCGCAATCGGTACTCATTTTATAACCTGCGATGGCGGTGGATCCGCGTCTATTGTTGTGCAACAGTAATATATATGTCCATATCCATTGAAGAAGTAAAAAAGATTGCCCAATTGGCCAGAATAAAATTAACTCCCGACGAAGAAAAGCGCTATGCCGCCACTATTTCGGTCGTTTTGGATTATATGAAAATTTTAAACGAAGTTGATACCAAGGGTGTGGAGCAAACTTCGCAAGTCACTGGTTTGGAAAATGTGGTTCGGGCAGACGAACAGCGGGATTGTAAAATAGTAAAAGAATTATTAGCCCAGATGCCACAGATAAAAAATAATGAATTAGTGGTGCCAGAGGTATTTGAAGATTGATTTTATGAATTTAAATGAATTGACAATAAAAGAAGCCCGGGAAGGTTTAAAGAAGAAAAAATTTACTTCTGTGGAATTAACACAGGCTTGTTTGAGTAGAATTAAGGAAAGAAATAAAGATATAAACGCTTTTATTACGGTTTGTGAGGAGTCCGCTCTAGAGGAAGCAAAGATTGCCGACGGTTTAATTAAGGCCGGATCTGCCGGACCGCTAACCGGCATCCCCTTTTCCGTAAAAGACGCAATTTGTACTGCCGGCACGAGTTCCACCGCAGGGGCGAAAATTTTAGATAATTATATTCCACCATTTAATGCCACGGTAATTGCCAAAATTCGTAATCAAGGAGGCGTACTGCTTGGAAAAAATAATTGCGATGCTTTTGGTCATGGCGCCAGCAACGAAAACAGCATGTACGGTCTGGTGCGTAATCCGCGTGATTTAGCCAAAGTCGCGGGCGGATCATCCGGAGGTTCGGCGGCGGCGGTGGCCGACAATATGTGTGTCTACGCTATCGCCGAAGATACGGGCGGTTCCATTCGTCAGCCGGCAAGTTTTTGCGGAGTCATCGGATTTCGTCCCAGTTATGGGCGTAATTCTCGCTATGGCATTATGCCAATGGGTTCTTCTTTAGACACTGTCGGTCCGATAACCAAAACAGTTTATGACACTGCCGTAGTTATGGAACAAATCGCCGGCAATGATCCTTTGGACGCCACGACGGTTGGCGATGCGGTTCCAAATTATAGCCGAGAAGTTGAAGCCAAAATAAAAGGCAGGCGTATTGGCGTCCCCAAAGAATATTTTAATTTGGAAGGTTTAGATGAAGAAGTGAAAAAAATAACCGAACAGCAAATTGTCAAATTAAAAAAGCTGGGCTGTAAAATTGAAGAAGTAAGTTTGCCGCACACGAAATATGCCATCGCCGTCTACTATATAATAGTGCCCAGCGAGGACAGTTCCAATTTGGGCAGAATGGACGGTATCAGATACGGAGTCCGGCTAGAAGGTAAAGATCTTTATGATTTATATGCCCGGTCGCGCGCTGCCGGTTTTCCGGAGGAAGTAAAACGCCGGATTTTAATCGGCACATATGCTTTATCGGCCGGATATTACGACGCTTACTACAAAAAAGCGCAGACTGTCCGCACTTTAATAAAAAAAGATTTTGACGATGTTTTTAAAAAAGTTGACGCGCTTATCACTCCCACTTCGCCTTTTCCGGCTTTTGGCATTGGCGCCAAAAAAGACGATCCGCTGGCTTTGTATATGGCAGATGTTATGGTCAGTCCGGCCGCTCTGGCCGGTATGCCGGCTTTGTCTGTTCCTTGCGGAAACACGGCCGGCGGTTTGCCGGTCGGCGTACAAATTATCGGACCGAGGTTAAAAGAAGAAATTGTTTTGCGGATAGGGGATAAATTAGCAGTTTAAAATTTATAATTTTGTTTATGTCAAAATCCACCGCAAAAAATACAGATCCAGAAATCGCCAAACAAACGGCGCCGATTATCGGCGTGGGTGAGGTGGTAAACTACCGCGATAGCTGGAGAATTTTTAGAATTATTACCGAATTTGTGGAAGGGTATCAGTTTTTAGGGGATTTAAAAAAAGAAGTTACCATTCTTGGTTCGGCGCGTATTCCCAGCAATAATAAATATTACAAAATTGCCCAAGAGCTTGGTGTTTTGTTGGGGAAAAATGGTTTTACCACTATTACTGGTGGCGGTCCGGGTATTATGGAAGCGGCCAACAAAGGCGCGTTTGAAGGCGGCGGGCCATCAGTCGGCCTAAATATTCAATTGCCGTTTGAGCAACGCATCAATCCTTATGTAAACAAATCCATTGCTTTTTATTATTTTTTCAGCCGCAAAGTAATGCTCACTTCTCCGGCCAACGCGTTTGTGTTTTTTCCCGGCGGTTTTGGCACTCTGGATGAATTTTTTGAAGTTGTAGACAATATGGAAATCGGCTATATGCCAAAAGTGCCGATAGTGTTGGTAGGCAATGAATTTTGGGGTCCGATTATTAGTTTTTTAAAAGCCAAATCAGCCAGAGAAGTGCATTCTGTCAGCGAAGACGAGATAAATAGGTGGCACGTGGTAGAAAATGCCAAGGACGCATATGAATTTATAAAAGATACACCTGATAGGCCGCACAATATTTGTGATACGCAGCTTGGTAATCCGTACTGCGAAGGCGGGTTGGACTGGAGTATTTTTAGAATAATGGCTGAACTGGTAGACGGTTTTGAGTTTTTAACAAAAATTTCCCGCGGTGTTACAGTACTAGGCACAAAAAGTTTATTGCCTGGAACAAATTATTACAATGCGGCCTACGAAATTGGTAAGGCGTTGGCGCAAAATCAATTTGCCACTATTACTGGCGGCGGTCCGGGTATTATGGAAGCGGCCAACAAAGGCGCGTTTGAAAAAGGAGGAGTGAGCGTGGGCATAAATATGCGCGCTGAAAAAGGAGAGAGAGTTAATAATTACATCACCAAATCAATCGGTTTCTTTTTTCCATTTGTGCGCAAATTAATCATCACCGCGCCTTCGGAAGCGTTTGTGTATTTCCCGGGCGGTTTTGGCACTCTGCATCAGTTGTTTGAAATGCTGACTTTGCAGGAAACCAAAAAGATTGAGTCGATTGCCACCCTTCTTTATGGCAAAGAGTTTTGGCAGCCGCTCATAGACATCATTCACAATCTCCGCTATGAGTTCAAAACTATCAGCCAGATAGACGAAGATTCTCTAAAAATCATCAACGATCCGCAAGAGATACTGGGATATCTAAAGAAGTAGCTGTCGTGCATGATTCCATTTTTTCAATTTGAATTTATTTATTTGGGGCCAATCACTATTTATGTTTGGGGAATTTTAGTCGCTTTAGGAATAACCGCCGGCATAATTTTTGCCTATTTTTTTTGCAAAAAATATCTGCTTTCTGGCGAGGTGGTACTGGATATGGCCATATGGGTGTTGGTAGGAGCATTTATAATGGCGCGTGTTTTTTATATTTTATTTTATAATCCTGTTTATTTTGTTCAGAACCCGGAAGAAATTATTAAATTTTGGCATGGCGGCGCTTCGTCACTGGGCGGATTTATGGGCGCGGCTTTAGCTTTATGGCTGTTTGCTAAAAAAAGAAAGTTTAGCTGGAAAGAGCTGTTGCCGTATTTGGATATTGGCGCTTTGGGTTTATGGCTGGGTTGGGGAGTGGGAAGAATCGGCTGTTTTTTAATTCACGATCATCCCGGAACTCTTACTCATTTTGTGTTGGGAGTGAAATTTCCCGATGGAGCCAGGTTTGATTTGGGGTTATTGGAATCTATTTTAGGATTTATTTTATTTATTGTTTTTTATCTCCTGTTTAAAAAGTTAATTAAAATCCGTTTCGGGCTCGTTGCCGGTTTTTCTGTTGCCAGCTATGCGGTTGTCAGGTTTTTTTTGGATTTTTTGCGCGCCGCGTCGGATTTTATCGGAGGGGATGTGCGTTATTTGGCTCTTACACCGGCGCAGTGGGGGATGCTGGCGGTGATTATTGGATTGACTTTAATGCTGGTTTTGGGTAAGATGAAGCGGTCCTTCGCTAAAGCTACGGACCGTAAACTCTGAACTGTATGTATTATGTGTATATCCTAAAAAGCGGAAAAGATGGTTCTTTATATACGGGGTTAACAGTAAACATTGATAAACGATTGGTTGAACATAATGCAGGGCTTTCTGCGTATACGAAATCTAAATTACCATGGTATATGGTGTGGCATTGCGTTTTTGGTGATAAACATAAGGCGGCATTATTTGAAAAATATCTAAAAACGGCATCTGGAATTGCATTTTTAAGGAAACGACTGATTTAATAGTATGAGTTTACAGTCCGAAGCTCTGAAGAGCGAAGGATCTGGAAGGGTCGCATAGCGGTCTAGTGCGCACGCTTGGAAAGCGTGTGAGTGTAAAAGCTCCGAGGGTTCAAATCCCTCCCCTTCCGC
>JBBUEJ010000014.1:0-2701 GCA_038056955.1 Patescibacteria group bacterium | reverse complement strand
GGAAGAAAAACCACCGGCAGAACTGCCTTATGCTTAATGAAAAATGACGGTTTTGTAGAGTCCGTCAACTCATAATTCTAGGGTCGAGACAAATAAATGCTTGCATAATATTTGCGAGACCCGACGATTTAGAAGCTTTGCTTCTAATTTGGCACATAAGGACCGATGTCTTCATGTATCTCGCTTTTGCAGTAACCGCACCACCAAACGAGATACTTGGTATTAGTCTTGGTATCTAAGATAACAGTAAGATACCAAGTAGTTTTTATCTTACATTTTTCACAGTCATGGTGTTGGATGACTTTTCCAAGTATAACCTCAATTTGCCATAGGTCCATGACATACTCCTTGTCTCTCGCGTTACTTTATTAAGTCCGCCATGTCTTCCATGTCTTTTAAAAGCTTAGCGAATTGTAGAAGAGACATTTTGAAAATAGTCACTCGGCCGCACTTACTGCAACGCAAACGAGTATGTGCTTCGGAGCCGTCAATTAAAATTAGCTCGCCCTCGCATTTGCCTCTAGAGCAAGGCAAGTTTTTTTTCGTCATACTTGCCTCCTTTGTTTATTGTTAAAGAACCATTACTATTTATAGTACCTTGTTTATTTTTTCCGCGCAAATAGCGGTGTTTAAAAGAAGCTTGGCTACGGTAATGGGGCCAATCCCGCCCGGAGTGGGCGTGATGTAGCTGGTTTTTAAAGATACATTGGCAAAATCAACATCGCCGCGCATTTTCCCGTCCACGTAAACTATGCCGGTATCTATTACCACCGTTCCTTCTTTTACCATATCGGCGGTGAGGATGTCTTTTTTGCCAACAGCGGAAATAATTACATCTGCGGATAAACATTTATTTTTTATATCTTTAGTGCGGCTATTGCATGTGGTGACGCTGGCTAGTTCGTTAACCAGCATTATGGCCAGCGGTTTGCCTACCAGCGCGCCGGCGCCGATAATGGTCGCATTTTTTCCCGCCAAATCAAAATTAATTTCTTTTAAAGTTTTAATTACGGCCCAGGGAGTGGGCGGTTCAATCAGATTCGTCTTCATCACTAGCTTGCCGATATTGCAATCGGTGAGGCAATCCACATCTATATCGGTATTAATGGCATTTAGCACTTCCGGCACATACAGGCGTTCGGGCAAAGGCAATTGAATTATTAGTCCGGTAAGTAGGGGATCTGTTTGTATTTTATTTACAGCTTCTATCAATTCTGTTTTTTCTATATTTTCCGGAAATTCATGCAAGGCAAAATCAATGCCGACGCGCTCGGCCGCTTCTTTTTTTCGTTTAATATAAATTCGAGATGGTCGGTCTTCGCCTATCAAAACAACCGCCAGTTTAGGAGTAATGCCTTTTTGTTTTAATAAAACCACCCGGCTGGAAATCTCGGTTTCTATTTTCGCAGCGATAAGTTTTCCGTCAATTATTTTAGTCATGTTCCGAGGCTTGGATTCGAACCAAGATAAACAGATTCAGAGTCTGTTAGCCTACCATTAGCTGACCTCGGAGTTTATATCGCCAGGCCGGAAGAGAATTTGTCCAGCCAAGCTTTGTCCACCGTCATTACAAAATTCCATTTCCATTTGCGATCTTTAAATACTTGCGGCGAGGTGATGTGATGTTTTTTATTGTCTTTGATCAGGTATATCCGGCCGCTATCTTTGGTTTTTACCAACATTCTTTGGCTGGAAAACAGCGCTGTGGCCGGTTTTATGGTTTTTGATGTTTTGTGGTCAAAATCACGCAGAGCGTCTAGGATTGTATCATAAGAATAGCGCAAGTCAAGGCCTTTGGTAAAGTCGCCATTGTCATTGACTATAAATTCTTGAGTCTCGTCGTCAAACCCCTTGATTACCAAAGTGTGATAGTATGATCCGCTACGGGCAAACAAGATGCGGGGGTTATTTAAATTTTTTCCATAGAGCAGGGCGATTACTGGTCTGCCAGCTTCGAGCTCATTTTTTATTTCTTCCAAAGTCGGATCAGTTTTTATTGTAGCTTCAAAATATTTAGAATATTCATTTATTACCTTTGTCATTTCCGCCGCATTGGTATCGCTATTATATCCAAAGATTTTATTTTCAATATTTATATAATAAAAAATAACCTTTTTTGCTTTGGCTTTGGTAACACCCCTATCTCTGTTGCCGCTGTAATACTCATCCAGCATGGCAGTAGAGGCTTCTTCGCAAGAATTGTTCCATGGTTTTACCATTAGTCCGTCCGGCGCTTCGGGGATATACGGCACGGGTAAATTCACCAAATCAGCGGCGCGCGCGGTCAAAGGATTGATAGAAAAAAATATTGCTAATAAAATAATTAACTTCATACAACTTGTCCGCCAAAATCCGCTGCCAATTTACTTAATTCGTCATCATTTTTTTGGACAGAATTTTCCGCGACATCGCAGTGCAGTTGTATGTGTTCGGAGAAAAAATCAGCCAAAGTTTTTTCTATTGTTTTTTTTGTTTTATTTTCCTCAATTTTGTCTTTATGGAACGAGTAGGGGACCGTAATTCGCAAGCCTTCGCTATCTATGGACTGCACCTCGCTCATTTTTAAAATAAAACTAAGAGAATGATTTTCTTTGGAAATTTCTTGAATTACATCGTTCCATTTTGATTTTATTTCTTCCAAGGTTGTTTTAATCGGTTTGTGGGTTAGGTTTGAAATGGTGTCTTTTATGGTTTGGGTGAT
>JBBUEJ010000013.1:11181-16808 GCA_038056955.1 Patescibacteria group bacterium | reverse complement strand
ATGTGGGTTCCGCATTTTCCGCAGGAAAGATCCACATTGTACATTTGTCTTGTTCCGTCGAATGCCATAGTGTTTGTACTTTTTTGTTCCCAAAATGGTTTTTGAGAGTTTATTAAATTCGACCTACTACTTTGGGAACTTCGTTGGTACTTCTGTACCCCAAATTATATAGTTAAAACATATAACCTCATTCGCTCGATAGTAATTGTAAACAATTACTATTCTCACTCATTTCGGTTATTAATTATCATTATACAATAAATTTCTGTTTTTGTCAATACTAGGTGTTGTCGTCGTTTATTTTTACAATTTTATCCGGAAAAATTTTCTTTTCTGGTTCATTTTTTGGAGCTGGTTTTGGCGGAATTACCGATACGGGCTGTGGCACAGGAGCAGACGGTCCCGCAGCGAGCGGGATCCTCGATTCTCGGAGTCGGGACAAACCACCCCTCGCCCCTCCTTGATAAGGAGGGGAAGCCTGATGCTTTGACTGCTGTTTGTTATGAACTGAAGTCTGATGTCTGATAGCTGAAGTCCGATTTGTTTGCACGGCTTGAGATAAACTTATCCCCTTTTGTTTTGTATCAACCAATGAAACCGGCTGGCCGACTGGCGGTGGTATTGGTTTTTTTACAGGAGGCGGAGCATGATTTTTGATTGGAGGCGGGGCTGGCGGCGGCGTTACCACTTTCTTTTCTATCTTCACCGGCATGCCCTCTTCATCTTCAGTGTAATCCTCGTCAGAATCATCAGCATCGGTATCGCCATCACCGCCGGCTTCCATTCCGGTCCAGCGCAAAATTTTATCTTCAATGTTTTCCCGGCTGGTGGCATAGCGTTCGCGCGAAACTTTAATCACTTTTTCGGCGCTATGGGTGGAAATATTAATTGGCGATAAAGTATTGGCGGAAAACGGCTGGGAAGCCACTCCGTCAATCATTAGTTTTAAATAAATTTGGAACTTCGTTAAATTAACTAAATCGGTTTCTATAAAAGTAGGCGCGAACTCTTTGGCCAAAATTTCGGCATCGGTGGAGCCGACTCGGAATGTTACCAATGTGCCCACGTTGCCAATAACCGCGGCCAGCACGGTTTCGTCCAGCTGTTCCATATATTGATGGGCCATCGTAAGATCCAACCGATATTTGCGCGCTTCGGATAAAATATTGGAAAAACTTTCGGTGGCAAAATTTTGAAATTCGTCTACATACAAAAAAAAGTCTTTGCGTTCTTTTTCGGGAGTGTCTACTCTTTCCATGGCCGCCAATTGAATTTTGGTGATAAGCATACCGCCAAGCAACCTGGAATTATCCTCGCCGATTCTGCCTTTGGATAAGTTCATGATAAAAATTTTCTTGGTGTCCATGATTTCGCGAATGTTGATGCGCGATTTTACCTGCGCCACGATATTGCGAATAACGGAAGCCGACAAAAATTGACCGATTTTATTTTGTACCGGCGCGACCGCTTCTTGTTTATACCGATCGTTGTAGCCGGCGAATTCCGTTTCCCAGAAAGATTTTATAACCGGATCTTTAAGATTTTTGATAACCATTTTACGGTAAGCATTGTCGGCGAGCAAACGATTGATGCCGAGCAGGGTGGTATTGGGAAACTCCAGCAGCGCCAAAAGGGTGTTGTTTAAAATATATTCCATGCGCGCGCTCCACACATCCGGCCAGATTTTTTTGAAAACTCCCATCAGCCCCGAAGCGACCAAATGACGGTAACGCGGATCAATGCTTTCCAAAATATTAAAACCAATCGGAAAATCTATATCCGACGGATTGAAATAAACTACGTCGTTAATTCTGTTGGCCGGAATATAATCTATAATTTTTTCGGCAAAGTCTCCGTGCGGGTCTACCACGCCAACGCCATGCCCGGCATAAATATCATTAAGAACCATGTTTTCCAACATGGTAGTTTTGCCCATACCGGTCTTGCCCACCACATACAAATGTCGGCGGCGGTCGTCCAACTTTATGCCAAATTTCGCGTTTTTATTACGAAAATTAGTCGTGGCAAAAAAGTTGACTTCGGGATTGCCTATTATTTCCGATTCTTTTTCATTTTCGTTTGGAATCATATAAACATAATACCACTATTTTAATCATTCTTCAACAAAAGATCCCGCGCCATGGCCCAGGCCGCCAACACTTGCCCGTCCCAAATCTCGCCTTGCTTAATCATGTTTTCAAACTCGTCTACCCGGCGCAAAACTACTTCTGTATTTTCAAACGCGTCTGATTTTGGTTTTTGGACTTCCGTTAATTCGTTGGCAATAAAAATATGAGACTGGTCTTTGATCACACCCACGCAAGGTTCAAATGCGCCAATCTTAATTAAATTTTCGGTGCTATAGCCGGATTCTTCCAATAATTCTCTTTTTGCCGCGTCCGTTGCTGACTCTCCTTTTTCCATACCGCCACCGGGAAATTCAACGCTGTGTTTTTCTCCCAAATACCTGTACTGCCTAACCAAAACCAAACGACCATCGTCCAAAATAGGAATGATAATAACATTGCCCGGAGTTTCGGTATAGCAATATTCTCCCTCGGATCCGTTGGGCCGGATTATTTTATCGCATTTATATTCCCACCATGGATTTTTATGCAATACTTTGGAAGAAACTTTTTTGATTTCTTGCATAAACTATTTAGTAAATAAACTTGCGACTTCTTTTACACCCACGTCTTCGCCTTTACGAATTATGGAATGCATAGATCCGCCGCCGTCTCCGTGCCAGCGAGGAATAATATGCCAGTGCGCGTGTCCTACGGCTTGACCCGCGGCTTTGCCATTATTTATTCCCAAATTTATTCCATCCGGATTTAAAACTTTTTGTATTTTAGAAAAAGCGCCGGCCAATCCCCCGCTCATGTTTTGCCAATCACTTGTAGTCATTTCCGATAAATCAGCAAAATGTTTTTTGGGAACAATTACCGTATGCCCTTTGGAGCAAGGATGAATATCCAAAAATGCCAACGTGTTTTTGTCTTCGTAGACTGTATAATTTGGAATTTCTCCGGCAATTATTTTGCAAAATAGACAATCCATATATTAAAATTAATAATCGGTATTATATCTCACCACTGCCACATCGCCAAATATCACGCTATTTCCTAAAATCCCCTGCTTACTAAAATTATCTGTCTCGCCCACAAACCAACAGTGGTCGGTTTTGGTTAGAGCGGCTGTTTGTGAAAGTAAATTATTATTAATCGCTATATTCATTTGTTTAAATAATTCTTCTCTTTCCGGTTGAGCAAAACTGGCATTTATTGGAAAACCACCACCAATAATTTCTTTGCCGGAAACCGCTTCCAGCGCTAACAGTGAGTATGTATCGCCTAAAACACAATGCGCGCTATTATTTTTTTCTTGCGACCAAACATAACCGGCTGCGTCATATTGATTGCTGCTGACGGCATAAGTGTCGGGACCCAATGAATACGAAGCGGCGATAGCCATTGATAAAACCACCACAACTAAACTTGGAATATGTTTCTTATTAAGAAAATCTTTTAATCCATAAAAAAATCCGATAATTAAAAATAAAGCCAGAACGCCGTCCAACCGTCTGGTCAAAATATGCTGGCCGGTTAGAAAATAATTGGAAATAATATAGCTGATAATAATGCCTTTGGCCATTACCACCAACCACAGGCCGACCATTTGGCGGCTGCGCCAGGCCTGCCATAATCCGTAAACAAAAATGGCAAAAAAACAAATCATAAAAATAAATATCCACCACGGTCGCTGCGTAAAAAAGTTTGCCACAAACGCGGCCAGTGGCGTCTGATTAAAAATTACATTGCCGGTAACAATATCGTGCGGTCTAGGACCGGATGCCAAATAATATCCGGAAAAATTTCCCAATACTTGTTTAATTTGCGCCAACCAATTTATTTTTGAATTAAACTGGCTATAACCAAACAACAATTCAATTGCCGGCATAAAAGATGCGACAGCAAAAACAGCAAAAATACTAATTATATTTTTACTTTTTACTTTTCGCAAAAGTTCCATCACTCCCCATCCCAGCCAAAATAAAATAAAATAAAGAATGTAGCCAAAAACCGAGCCCAGCCCGGCCAGCGCCAAGATTAACACCTGCTCTTTTCTGGGAGATTGAACTCTCTTTAAAATTAACAGCGCAAAAAACATCCATCCCAACAAGCCTAAACTAACCGGCAAAGTAAATGAACCGGCCGCTTGCCACGCAAACGGCAACAAACCCAGCCAACTAAAAAACAAAGAATTTTTTTTCGTCCAATCTAGTGTAATTCCAATTTCAAATAAAAGCAGAGGAAAAATAACAGACCATAAAATTGGCAAAAACCATTTGATGACAGTCAACAAATCAGTATTAAATACTTTGACCAATATCACGCTTAAGGCCCAAAAATTGGCATATGACAACTCGCCGATTTTAGATTTAAGATTTACGATTTCGGATTTACCGCTACTCAATTCCGCTTCTTTAAACCCCTTTCCTTCTAAAAATCTTTGTTCGTTGGCAATATGCCTCCAACCGTCGGCTCCATACAATAATTTGTGCGTCAACGGCAGGTAGCTATGCAATAAAAATGTCTGGAGCATCAAAAAAAATAGGATTGTTTTGGCGCTAAGTTTGCAAAAAATTAAAATTCCTAAAATTAAAGTAGAAAAGAAAAATATAAAAACATATTCCGGTTTGATTGTTTGCCAAGGAGTTGACAAAGTGTTGCCGGTGCGCGAAGTGTAAAGTAAATAAAATCCGTAGAATACCAAAATCAAAAAGGCCAGAACTCCAAATTTGGCGCCGGGGGTTTCTTCGGAAGCCAAATCGTCACTGGTTAAGGGATCCTTCATTTCATTCAGAGCTTGTATTGAGCTTGTCGAAATGATGACATTTGACGATTGCGCTTTCTTGGCCCATCGGCCTAAAAAAATATAGGCAACCGCGTTAGCGGCAAAAACCGCCGCCAAAACCCAAAAAGTGAGAGGTAAAAATAAGACCGCCGTGCCCGCAATCCATCCCAGACTGATAAATACGGCAAAAACGCCCAAAACTTTTGTTAAAATGCTATCAGAGAAGCCAAAAAACTTGGCCAAAACCAAAGAAGCCCGCCTGCCGACAAATAACAAATAAACTACAAAAAAAATAAACCACATACTCTGGTCAGTATATACAATCGAGCTTAAAATATCAACATTCTACGCACATTTCGTCCCCTGTTTTTTTCTTGCCAAAAGAAACCCATTAGACTAATATACACAAACCATATGGCTCAAGACATCACCCAGCTGGAAAAAATTCCGCCGCAAAGCATCGAAGCCGAGATGTCTCTTTTGGGTTCTATTTTGTTGGACAAAGACGCGATGTTAAAAATTGCCGATATTGTGCAGCCGGAAGATTTTTATAAAAACGCGCACGCGCAAATTTTTTCTGCAATTTTGGAACTTTACCAAAAGAATGAACCGATTGATTTGCTAACTTTAAGCAACAGGCTGACGGAAAAAGTACAGCTCGAACAGACTGGCGGACACAGCTATTTAGTGTCGCTTACCAACGCGGTTCCGACCGCGTCTCATGTAATTAATTACGCAAACATCGTACACAAAAAAGCCACCCGACGCCG
>JBBUEJ010000013.1:0-11081 GCA_038056955.1 Patescibacteria group bacterium | reverse complement strand
GCGCGCCCCAGCGTTGGTAAAAGTTCTTTGGCTTTAGATATTGTGCGCCACGTGGGTGTGAAAGGAAAAATACCGGTCGGATTATTTTCTTTGGAAATGAGTAAAGAACAGCTGGTTGATCGCTTGCTTTGTTCCGAAGCCAACGTGGATTCGTGGAAAATGCGTACTGGCCGATTGGGCGAACGTCCGGAAGATGATGATTTTTCTCGTATTGGCCATGCCATGGGTGTGCTTTCCGAAGCGCCAATTTTTATTGATGACGCGCCCAACAACAATATCATGCAAATCCGCACCAAAGCGCGCCGCTTGCAAATGGAACATGGTTTAGGGCTGATAGTGATAGATTATTTACAACTTATGGAATCTCGCGGTAATATAGAAAATCGCGTGCAAGAAGTGGCGGAAATTACTCGCGGCTTAAAAGGTATTGCCCGCGAGCTAAACATACCTGTACTGGCTTTGTCGCAATTATCACGTACTGTAGAAATGAGCAAACCAGCTATTCCAAAGCTGTCTCATTTACGCGAATCCGGCGCTATTGAGCAAGACGCGGACGTGGTATTATTCATCTACCGAAAATCCGCCGACCGCAGTTATCGGCCAGAAGATATTTCGCCAGATGAAAAAAATCTTGCCGAAATTTATATTGCCAAACACCGCAACGGCCCCACTGGCATGGCGCGTATGATTTTTGATGAAAAACACGCTTCTTTCCGCAGTATGACTACGCACTACGCGGATCGCGCCCCCGCCCCTTTCCCAACCCTTAAACCAAAATCCGCGTTTACGCAAAATAACAATTTGGCCCTGCCGCCGATATAGGGTTGTGTTTAAAAATTAAAAATTTTAAATTAAAAATTATTTATATTCTATGTCCGTATTCAGCAAACTTAAACAATTTAAAGATTTAAGAAATCAGGGGAAAAAATTGCAGGGCGCTTTGGCCGGAGAATCCGTAACCAGCCACAGTAATGGCGTGGCTCTGACTATGGATGGAAACTTGCAACTAACCGGTGTCGCTATTGACGATGAAATGTTAAGTCCAATAAAAAAAGAAAAACTGCAAAACGCCATCAAGGACGCGCATGGCGACGCCACAAAAAAAATGCAAAAAATAATGGCGGGCAAAATGCAGGAAATGGGCGGATTCCCGGGACTAAAATAACATGTATTCCAAATCAATTCAAAATCTTATGGACGCTTTTCGCAAACTGCCCACGGTCGGCCAAAGAACCGCCGAGCGGTTTGTTTTTTATTTGCTTAAATCCGGAAAAAAAGAAGTGGGAGAAATTACTCTGGCTTTAAAAGAATTGATTGATAATGTGAAAAGCTGTGAGGTGTGCTGGGATTTTAGCGATCACAATCCCTGCGCGATTTGTAATAATAAAACCCGCGATCAATCTTTGTTGTGTGTGGTAAGCGAACCGCAAGATATTCCAGTGCTGGAACGAACGGGAGTGTATGGCGGTTTATACCACGTTTTGCGCGGGGTGATAGAACCGGGAGACGAAGAAGGTTTAGAAAAAATAAAAATTAAAGAATTATTTAAACGAATAGAAGAAATTAAAGAAATTATTTTGGCCCTTAATCCCGACCTGGCCGGAGAAACCACGATGCTTTATTTTGAAAAAGAAATAAAGCGACTTAACCCTAATTTAAAAATTACCCGGCTGGCCCGTGGCCTGCCGATGGGAAGCGATATTCAATACGCGGATGAGATTACTTTGGGAAGCGCCATAAAAAATAGAACTAGCAGATAACAAAAAACCAATCCTTGCGGGCTGGTTTTTTAAATATTATTTAATCTTCACCTGGCTGAATCTCTGTCTCTGCCCGTGCACTTTGTGGTAGCGGACTTTGCGCTTGAATTTTTCCACGCGCAGGGTGCGTTCTTTGCCTTGTTTTTCCAATGTGGCTGATACGGTGGCTCCTTCCACGTATGGCTTGCCCACCTTTACATCAGTGCCATCATCTGCGGCAGTTAACAAAACTTTATCAAAAACAACTTTATCACCCTCATTTAAAGGTAATTTTTCTATTTTTAAAACATCACCGGTTTTAACAAGGTATTGTTTTCCGCCGGTAGCGATTACTGCGTACATAAATTAATTTAAGATTTACGATTTATAAGCAAGCTTTGCAATTACGTCGGGCTTCGAAAGAAAAAATAAATTTTTCTTTACTCACCCCTAGTAATTGTGAATTACAAGAACAATGCGCTTAGTATATATTAAAGCTTGAAATATGTCAATGGCCTGCTAAACAAAAACCGGCAGAAAGCTTTCTCTGCCGGCCTGAAAGAACGTATTTTAAACGATTTTAACGCGCCACTGCGTGAGCAATTCCACCATCTCGTCTGGCAAAACTTTGCCAGCTGGCAAAGAAGCGCGCAATTGGCGTAGAATGGCCAAGACCTGGGATTCGTCCAAGATGGTGTTCATAAATTGTTCCTGAAAAGCCTCCCGGCCATCTTTTTGCAAGGGCGGCAACATAGCATCGTCAATCGTATTCGCCTGTATGTAATGCGATCCGTCGCAAGACGGCTTGCCGCAAAGAAACATTTCAATCCAACCATTAACCAGCATTTGCAATTCTTCTGCCACCGCGCCGCTGGCTTCTTCTTCCATCTCTTCATTGGTAAGCGGTTGGAGGTTGAAAACCGCCTGCTTATATTCATTCAAAAGTTCTTTGCCCCGATCCGACAAACCGTCATCAGGCAAAGCCGTAAACGCTTGCTTTTGCTCATCGGTAAGCTGTTGAGACGGATTTGCCAACTCTTGCAAAACCAAAGGTCTCACCAAATTCTCTACCAGCGGCTTAAGCATCGCGTAGATGCGGCTAAGAAGCTCTTTTGCTTTTTTAATATCCTCTTCCGAAAGCGTGCCCCCAACCAATCCCGATTTATACATCATCAGCCTTCCTCCTTTTCTCAAGACCCTATTTTATAAAATATAACACAACTAAAATTATTTGTAAATAATCTCCACCTTATCTCCTATTTTCAAGTCCGTTTGATCTTTAAACCCGGCCGGCAACTCCAAAACCAGCGTGGAAACGGTACGCGCTCTGTATATTGTTAATTGCCCCTCGGCAATCCCCGGTTCCGGCGGCAAGCTCCGCGCGATATCAACTATTTTCATTCCATCCAGCCAAACTATATCCAAAGAAAAATGCATATCGCGCATTACCATGTTGTGCTGGCCGCGATCCGGAAACACAAATAGCATGCCGCCAAACTTTCCCATATCTTTTCTGCCGCTCCACCCTTTTAACCGGTGATGGTAGGTGTCGGCCACCAGCACACGTGTTTCCCTGCCGCCGATTTTAATAGTCGCCTTTGTCCACAAAGAACCATAAATTTTATAGCCAAAAGAAATAACAATCACTAAAATTATCAAAATTAAATGCCAGGTTTTAAACGGTTTGGATTCGCGCATATAATTATATTTTCTTCCTTCCTACATAATGACTAATAATTGCCATCAAAATTACCAACGCTAAAAGCGCGTACAATTTTTGCAGACTTTGTAAAAATAAAGTGGTAATACCGAATAAAAATGCCAGACCATAAAGCAGTAGAACCGATTGCCGATGGCTAAAACCGGAATCGAGCAGTCGAAAATGAAGATGCTCTCTATCCCCGGTAAATATCGGTTGACCGCGGCGGATTCTTTTATAAACTACGCGAATAATATCCAGTATAGGAATAGCCATAACGAGTAACGCCGTGGCCAGCTTGCCACCACCAATAATTGCCAGCACGCCCAGCATAAAACCAAGAAACATACTGCCGCTTTCTCCTAAAAATATTTTGGCCGGATAAAAATTGAATACCAAAAACCCCAGACAGGCTGCTAAAAATATGGCCGCGACCAGTGCCACATTAGGCTGATAAAACTTCGTGATTGAGGTGAGTAATAAAATGAGAAACGCGCCAATGGCCACCACCCCCGCGGCCAACCCATCCAAACCATCAAGGATCTTGACGGTATAGGTAGTGCCCATAAGCCATAAAAATACCAAAATCTCTCCGGTAATTGTTCCTAACTCAATATATCCGCCAAAAGGATTGGTGATTTTTGTGAGCCACGGCGCATAAAGCGCGGCCATAAGCACCGTCACAGCCACAAATAACAAACGAACTTTGGCCGGCAAAGGGCGAAAATCATCGACAATGCCTATCAAAAGAATTATTATTCCGGATATTAAGGCCACTATCAGCTGGCCTGTTATTTTTTCTATGCCATAAATAGGATGAAAAATCAAAAACAAAACTACGGTCCAAAAAGACAAAAAAATCGCCACACCGCCCAGTAGCGGCATGGGTTGCGGATGTAATTTTCGTTGCTGGTCCGGGCGATCCATTGCTTTTAATCTGCGCGCCAGCTTTTTAACCAGCAAAGTAAAAATTATTGATAAAAATAATGCGGCTAAAAAATAAATCATACTACCGTCATCTCCCCTCCAGCGCCAACGATGACAGTGCTGCCTCTTTTTAATTTACCTTGTAAAAATAATTCGGCTAATTTATTTTCTACCTTTTCCTGCAGAACTCGGCGCATTGGTCTGGCTCCGAATTCCGGATCAAAACCAGCCTCGGCCAAAAACTCCAAAGCTTCGTCGGTGGCTTGCAACTGCACGCCTTTTTGCTCTATGCTTTTGGCAATCCGGCCAAACATGATAGCCGCGATTTTTTTAATATCCGCGCGGGTTAAAGCGTTAAACAAAATAATGCCATCAAAACGATTGAGAAATTCGGGACGGAAATATTGTTTAAGTTCGCCGTGCAAAAGCTGGTTCAACAAATCCTCATGAGACACGCCGTTTTTATTTTGTTCTTGCACATAGGCCGTGCCGGCGTTCGTGGTGGCGATTAAAATTACATTGGTAAAGTCATACGCGTGTCCCGCGCTGTCGCTAAGCCGGCCGTCATCCATAACTTGCAAAAACAAATTTAACACATCATGGTCGGCTTTTTCTATTTCATCCAGCAATAAAAGCGAAAATGGACTTCGGCGCACGGCTTCGGTGAGCAAGCCCGTACCCTTGGTTCCAGGCATGCCAATTAACCTATAAATACTGCTCTTATCCTGGTACTCGCTCATGTCCAGGCGAATCATTCTAGTTTCACCTCCAAAGTACACTTCGGCAATGGTTTTGGCAAGTTCGGTTTTACCAACGCCCGTGGGACCAAAAAATAAAAAGTTAGCGATGGGCCGTTTAGCCGATCTGATTTCAGCGCGGGCGCGGCGCAAGGCATTGGCCACCGCGGTAACGCCTTCGTCCTGGCCAATCACGCGTTTATGCATGGCTTCTTCCAAAAGCATCAATTTGCTGGATTCATCGCTGGAAATGGCGGATAAAGGAATTTTGGTTTTGGCGGTAACAATTGCCGCCACCTCTTCTTTGGTGACGATAGAATTGGCGCCCTTTTTATTATGCGTAAAAATAGCCGCTTCGGTAATTAGTTCCAAAGCGTTGCCTGGCAAAAAAGATTCGTGGATAAATTTGACCGCGTATTCCACGGACTTGGCAATGGCATCATAGGAAAAAAATACATTTTGTTTATACTCCAGCGCGCCGACCCTTGATTCCAAAACCTGAATCGCCTGATCTTCGGTCATTTCCGAAATGTCTACTTTTGTAAACACGTCTTTAATGCTTGAATTTAATATATGCTGGGAATAATTTTCCGAAGTGGTGGTGGCAATGGTAAAAAATCTGTTGCTATTTAAAAATTCTGCCAAAGTATCGGCTATATCCAGACTGCCGCTGGCTCCGGCCGATACGCCGACCAATTCATGAAGATTATGAATAAATAAAATTACATTGCGCGCTCGCGACATTTCTTTCATAATGTTGCGTAATCTTTCTACCGCCCCAACCGGACTGGTGCCCGCAAGCAGAGCCGATACGCTTAAGCGCGCCAAGCGCTTATCTTTTAATCTGGCCGGAACATCGCCCTCAATCATGCTTTGAGCAATGCCTTCCACGATAGTTTTTTTACCGACGCCGTATTCTCCCACCAGCATTACATTATTTTGCCCGCCATCAATAATCTGATAAATTTCTTCTATTTCTTTGGCGCGCGCCACGCACTGGTTTAACTGGCCATAATGCGCCAACATGGTAAGGTCGGAGCTAAAACTATTTAAATACGGAGTAGCCAGCGCGGTCATAGCTTTATCCATGCCATATTTGGAATGATGACTGGCCGCCCGCCTGAATTTTAGATACTGACGATGAAGTTTTTCGCGCATTCTGGCCCACTCAACAACATTCGCCAATTCGCGCTGACTGATATTAAAATTAAATAAAACTTCTTGAATCCGCGGAGTTTCTTGCAGAGCGATTATGAGCAATTCGGTGACGCTGACATAATCTTGGTGCGCGCCATAGGCTAATTCGTAAGCTTGAAAAATAATTTGTTGAAAATCTTTTGAGACTAGCGGCATGACGCCGGTGTTTTTGCCTTGCTTGTCGTTGGCTTGCAACATTGGCAGTAGTTCTTTTTGCAATGAACTCGCCGGAATACCCAGTCTGATAAAAATATTGCTAATTCTGTTAAACGCCAGCAATGTATAAAATAAATGTTCTGGAGTTACTTCTTTGGTGCCGTTTTTATCAGCCAATTTATAAGCCTTGGCCAACGCGGACAAAGCTTCTTCGGTAAAAGCATCGGCGATGTTATGTTTCTTACGTCGTGGTATTTTTCTTACCTGCTCCCAAGAATTAATTTCTAAATCATTTTCTTTATTTCTTAATAATTTTTGTTCATCGTATTTAAACGGCTCCACCGCGCCCACCAATTCTTTTTGCCGGATAATTCTGTACCATAAATATAACAAACCGACCGCGCCCAGCCAAAACAAAATTACCGTTCGATTTTCTAAGCTGACAAAAAAATTCTGCCAAAGTCTGGGGTCAGTTAAAAGTTTATAAGCTCCTTGTTTGTAAATTAAAAACCCAACCCAAATCCAACAATTTAACCAGAAAACTAAGGCAGTGACCAAACGGATACGATTTAAAATACGCCGACCGCTTTGCAAAGTTAAATGATAGCGGGTTAATGAATAGTCCCAATAAAGCCATTTGCCCCGTGCCGCTAAACCCACGGCCATCCCCTTGCATTCGGGACATTTGGTGAAACCGACAACACCAGTTGCTTTGCAACGATCACAAGCCATTATATTTAAGGGTGTCGCTTTTTTAAATTGCATAGATTATTAACGCCGGCAATGCCAGCCAGCCTAAAAATAAAACCAAACACAGGCTCAACCAGACAATCAAAGCGATGGTGCGGGCAAAAATTTGTACCAAACGCATCAAAAAACTAAAAATCCGGCCCTGCCAGTCAAATTGCCCGAACATCGGCACAAATAAATTTGCCAGCCACAGGCCGGGGGCTAAATTTTCATTTCCCGTTTTCAGCAGATCAAAACACCAGCGCAAAGCATGCGCCACGCCTTTGGTATACCACCAAATCGGAAAATAAAAAATGTCCAGAACGGCTTCCAACAATAAACGCTGTAGGATAATGATATTCATAGGGTTTATTATACCACATTGTCTAACAACAAAAAATCCCGACTTAGTCGGGACTCTTTGTAATGAGGAGTTTAATTTTTGGCAACGGCTGTACTCTTAAACGTGAAGTATTTTATACCGGTAACTTCGATCATATTTAATTTGACCAGTCGGGACTGGATATTGTTCATAGAACTGTTGTCCGCAATTTCCACCTGCAATTTCTGCACTTCAGTTTCCAAAGATAGTGTCTGCTTTTCCAATTCATGCATTTGGTAGCCGCTGGTGGCAGAGGCGGTGGTTTTTATTATGTAGGCAGTGCTGAATAAAAAGATGATAGCAAATAAACCCAAGCGGGCGGTTTTTGAACTTAACCAGTGCGGCAAACTAATCGTTCGCAGGGAACGCGCCATGTTTTGATATTTAAATTGAATTTGACGTTTGATGGACATACCAAGAAATAATTTTTAAATTTTTAATTTTATAATTTTTCAATAATTACTAGGGTTGAGCTAAGTCAAAAACTTGTTTTTGACTTATGAAGCCCGACGTAATTTCAAGCTTTGCTTATAACCCGTAATTTTGCGCTTCTGGCTTTGGGATTGGCCACTACTTCTGCTTCCGTGGCGATAATCGGTTTTTTATTAATTAATTTTATTTGTTTATTTGATTTAAAATAATGTTTTACGATTCTGTCTTCCAGAGAATGAAAGGTAATTACCGCCAATCGTCCGCCGCTTGTGAGCAAATCCACCGCTTGTGGTAATGCCAGTTTAAGATTTTCCAATTCATGATTTACTTCCATTCGCAGAGCCTGGAAAACTTTTGTGGCCGGATGCAAACCGCCTATCCAGGGAATTTCTTTGTCAGAATGTAATTTTGTTCGGTAGACTTGCAAAATTATTTCCGTCAACTCGCCTGTTTTTTCCAGCTTCTTACTCTTTCTATAATTTACAATCGCTTTGGCTATTTCTTTGTTCAATTTTTCTTCGCCAAAGTTTTTAAAAATATTCGCCAACTCTTGTTCACCACCGTTATTTACTATGTCGGCGGCGGTTTCTTTTTCTGTCGTGGAATACCTCATATCCAACGGCTCGTCCGTCTGAAAGCTAAATCCTCTCCCCCTCTCTGCGAATTGCGGAGACGACCAGCCCAGATCCATTAGAATCGCATTAACCGGACCAAAATTTGATTCATCTATTATTTTTTTTAAATTAGTAAAATTATTTCTTACTAAAATCGCTCTATTCTCAAATCTGTATAAAAATCCTTTCGCGCGCAACACCGCTTCCGCATCCAGCTCTATGCCCAATAATTTGCCGTTTGGTGAAATTTTTTCCAGCATCGCTTCGCTATGTCCCGCGTCACCCAAAGTACAATCCACAACATTATCATTGGGTTTCAGATCAAGCGATTCTAGAATTTCTTTCAGTAATACTGGTTCGTGACGCATATTAAACTCCCAATTCCGACATTTTTTCGGCAATAGCGCCGCTTTCGGCTTCAGTTTGACCTTTATACTTATTCCACACTTCCTCATCCCAAATTTCTAATCGGCTATAAAGACCAACGACTACTACATTTTTTTTAACACTGGCAAAATCACGCAAATATTCCGGTAAAATTATTCTGCCTTGTTTGTCTAATTCCACATCCATCGCGCCAGAAAGCATGTGGCGAGAAAAGGCCCGGCTGTTGGCTTGCGCTATCGGCAGGTTGGCATATTTTTCCGCCACCTTTGCCCACTCGCTTTTGGTGTAGATAAAAAGACAATTATCCAAACCGCGGGTGACAACCGCGCCATTTTTTAGGTCGTGCCTAAATTTGACCGGTATGGCCATTCTTCCTTTTTCATCTATGCTATGGCTATATTCACCGATGAACATACTATTTAGGGAAAGTTGTTAAATAGAGAGACAAGCATGTTCCCCACTTTTTCCCACCTGTATCCAGTTTATACCACTTAAAAACACTCGTCAACACTTTGCTCTATAGTTATCCACAGGTCTTTTTATCTAATTGCAAATAAAAAACCTGCATACTTTCATATGCAGGGACAAATATGCCTAAAAGCTTGTTTTAATCAGTATCTGGCGGCCTGGCCCCCATTGGGTGGTCTTCAATCTCTGGCGGATTTAGCACAATGTCAGGCAAAAAGTTGCGTAGTAGTTCACGCAGTTCGTTACTCGCCTGCTGACACTGTTCAGCGCTCCAACCAAACTCTTCCTGAACAATCTCTGGAAAATCAAGTGATCCAAGAAAAAATAGTTCCGCATTCTGCCAGCCAATACCCTGCGCGAGAATATACATTTTAACTGGTAATTGCAAACCATTTTCATCGACATAAGCGCCGAATGATCCAGGCTTTACCTGCAAAGAGACACTTGAATTGATTGGAAATCCTGACATCAAAACCTCCTTGTGAGATTAAGTGGATTTAATATAAGTCTATCGGCGATGCCGATGATGTCTTCGTGGCGGATGCCATGAACGCGGCGGCGCATATGACCGGCGTGGCCAGACATAGGTTCGGTCATAGATGAATCTTCCATCATACCAACCATAGTACCCATAGTTTGGACCAAAGGACCATGGACAGGCTCCATACCACAGATCGTCGGCCCAGCAAGCGCCGTCAGAATACGTAATGACGTAGATCGTTGGGCTAACAACAGACGGATTCCGCACATATGTTGGTGCGGGTTCACAACCAGTGGCAAAAAAACAAACCATCGAAAAAACCATTACGAAAACATTGCGCATCGAAAACCTCCTGTGTTGAGTTTGTAACAAAACGTAGTATGATTTAAAAAAAGACTTTTGTCAAAGATTGACAAAACGCCACAATTGGAGTATAATGTCCTTAAGGAGTTAAAAAAAGAATGACGTTTTTTCAGGTATTTTGTGCAATTTTCTCTGTTGTCGGAGTCTGTGCAATTTTTCTATGGACAATCCTTGCTACCGGCTCGTCTCCTAAAATCAAGAAAACGAAAGACGAACCAACAGAGCTCGATGGAAAACTTGAAGCCCACATCGACAGCTTTGAAGGAAGCCCTCACAAAAACTTCTAAGCCCTTCAAACTACAAATCAATTAGCTTTTTCTTTACGGCAGCAAGAGTCACCTAAAAAGGTGATTTTTTATATCTCCATTTCCATTCCAAAACTTGCAGGCATGGCCTGCACACCCAAATCCCCTACTAATCTTTTAGCCAGCGCTTCGGAAGCGGCCGGCTCACCATGAGTAAGTAGAACTTTTTTAGGTACAGAAGTTCCTCCGCCTATCCAATCCAATAATTTATTCTGATCAGCATGCGCTGACAAGGCGCCGATGGCTTTAACATGACACCGTACAGGAATTTTTTCTCCCATTATTTCTACCGGCGATTCGCCGTTTAAAATTTTTCTACCCAAAGTATTTTGAGCTTGATAGCCAACTATCAGCAAAGTATTTCTTTCATCCGATAAATAACGCATGGCGTGGTGCACAATCCGGCCGCCGTTCATCATGCCCGCGCCGGCAATAATTATTTTTATTCCCGGCATCCGATTTATT
>JBBUEJ010000012.1:0-12592 GCA_038056955.1 Patescibacteria group bacterium | reverse complement strand
TTTGGAAATTAAATATCCCAGCATTTCTGATTTGTGGAAGTCTGAAGTTTTGGCCATTTCTTTTTCCCAAAAAGCCAGCACCATCGGGTCGGTTAATTTTTTCTTCCATTCGTTTACAAAATCATCGTCGGTGAACATGCGGGGAATTTCGGCGATGGTGCCCGGGTTTACCATGTCCGCCATCAAAGTCAGCATCACATTGCGCATGTTGTGTTCAAACATCGGGCCGATCATACTCGGATCCGTAACCAGTTTATAAAATATAGAAATCATTTCTTGGGTGGCAAAATCTTTTTGCTCTTCGGTATTTATTTCCAGCATGTTTAAGCCGATAGGCCGTTCCGTATCCGACGGGTTGAAATAAATTACATCTTCAGCTCTTTCTTTGGGCACATGCTGTAAAACATATTCCACAAAATCACCATGCGGATCAATGACGCACACGCCCTCGCCGTTTAAAATGTCTTGCACCGCCATATTTTGAATAAATACGGATTTACCACTGCCGGATTTGCCGATAGCATAAAGATGTCGGCGTCGATCATCTCGTTTCATGCGCACAATCGTTTCTTCTCCACGGTAGACTGCGCGACCTAAAATAATGCCTTCCTTTGGTATATTTATGGGCGGGGGAGCCTTGCGCGCGCCGAGCCAGTTGATATTGGGGGTTTCGGTGCTGGGTATAGGCAGGTGCCACAGGCTGGCCATTTCTTCGGTATTAAATACCATGTATTTGTCGTCGCGCATACTGCGGTAAATATAATCGCGAATAAGCGCGCTGGGCCGGCGGGGAATAACGGCCGCCAAAGTGTTGCCATAACGGTACAAATTGTATTGGCTAAAAGCGTTAATAATGTTCTCTAGATTCAGCATGGCTTTTTCTTTGCTATTGGCCGAGCTCACCAGGCGTAAAGTGGTTTCTAGTCCGCCGCGACTAATTTTTTCTTCCATATTTTTTACCATCTCTTCTTCCATTTGCGTAATTTGATATGTTTGTCCGCCATGCTGTTCGCTGGCCACTTTCTTTTTGGCGAATAGTATTTTACTCCAACCGCTAAAAAATTTGCCTATTGCCCCGCGCTTGGCCACATATTCAAATTTTTCTCCTTTTTTTATATCGCGAATTAAACCCACGCCTTGACGCCTCCATTTACCGGTAGCGGGGCGCACAACGCATTGAATTAGCGCGCCTTCATCTTCTAGTATTTTACTTAAAGGATTGAGCAGGGCTACCAAGGGGTCGCTATCCAGTTTTTTGTATGTTTTTAAAGGAAAAGCCGATTTATGTTTTAACCACAAATAGGCGCCGACAATATGGCTTTGCGGTTTGAAAATATTATAATCTGGTTCTTCAGTAATTTCGGCATGCGGGTATTGGGCATGAATCTGTTGTTGCACAAATCCTTTAATTTTGTCCGGAACGGCCACATAAAAAGATATTTTACTGTCTTTTACCACAATTTCAAAAGAAACATGATCGTTTCTGCCTTTCAGCCAGGCCAAAAAGCCGCCGTCTCTTTTTAGACCGGCAATAGCCGAAAAAAGAGTTTCGGCTACGGCGATTTCTTCGCGGGTTTGATCAAGATTGGCCTCCGCGCTCATTGATTCCGGTTTCTCGCCCTTTTTTTCTTTGGGCACTTTTATTAACAGAACCGTTTTATGGAATGCTTTGCTTTCTCGACTCTTGGCCATGAAAATCGCTTTTAAAATGTACAAAAAAGAAATTAAAAGCACCAGCCCTAAAGCGGGAGGAAATAATAAATTAAAAAGATTATTTCCCAGCAAACTGTTTAGGGAGTTTATTAAAAAATTTACAAGCTCCGCCATATTAGAATTTGTCTTTTAAAGCAATAATTTTATCTGTTTTTATTTTTGCTTCTTGTTCCAAAAAGAAATGATTTATCCCGGGCAATATTCTTAGCCAATCCAAAATCAGGCGCAATATTTTTTTAACTTTTATGTGGGCGCTTTTTAACAGCTCTCTTATTTGGCTTGCGGCCTGTTCCCCCTTCAGTTTAAATTCCTGTTTGGCGACAGGGGATAGCCGCTGATAAGAATCGTTTAAGCCCTCTTCCATTATTTTTTCTATTTTTACCATCACCGCGTCTTTAACTGGCAGAGGCATGGCCAGCCTGGGTTTGGGTATTGGCCGAGGTTTTTGTTGGCTAGCTTGTTCGGCCGATGAAATTTGTTCTGTAGGCTCTTGTTCCATGCCGACTTCTTTTTCCAATTTTAAATCAAGCTCCTCTGGAGTAGCTTTAATTTCGGGGGCAATTACAGGCCGTAAATTTTGTTCTTTAGACGTGTCTACCATGAAAATATTATAACATATTTTAAGTATCATAACAATGTGGTATAATGTAAATTGTCATTCTGAGCAAAGCGAAGAATCCCTTCTGTTTGAACGAAAGGGATCCTTCATTACATTCAGGATGACAATAAATCGAGTCTATGAAAAATACTAACGAAATACAAAACAACGGTTTGCTGTGGGTGAATATAACCCAGCCGGAAGAAAAAGTTTTGCGCGCCGCGCAAAAAAGATTTCAGCTGGCAGACCAGGATATTAAAGAAAGCCTGCCGTCATTTCAACGTCCCAAGTTCATCAAACGCGATGAGTATTATTTTATGGTTTTGCATTTTCCGGTTTTTGACCGCAAAACCCGCAGGCTAGGCTTTACCGAAGTGGATTTCTTTTTAAGCGGCCAGCATTTTATAACCACACACAACGATAGCTTGCCGGTAATTGGAAGCTTTTTTTCCGAATGTCAGAAAAGTAACGCTGCCAGAGATAGATATTTTCAAGGCACGGCGGCAAAACTATTTTTTGAACTTTTAAGCCGGCTTTTAGATTCAATTTTCCCCATTCTTTTGCATGTCAATGACGATATTAATGCGGTTGATAAAATTTTATTTGCCAAAATTCCGGACCGAAAAATGGCCGAAGAAATTTTACGCCTCAAAACCAATGTGGTTAGTTTTAGGCGCGCCATGCAGAGCCACAAAACAGTTTTGGAGCGTCTCATTACCGGCGGCGGCCGCGAACTGGATTTACAGTCCTGTCAAAGCTACATAAATTCCACGCGCGAACACGTCAACGAAATTTGGCATATGCTGGAAAGCCAGAAAGAAAGCGTGGACGCTCTTCACCAAACCAGCGAATCCGTGGTAGGCCTGCATATGAACGAAATAATGAGAACGCTGACGGTAATCTCCGTTATTACGTTTCCGCTCACCTTGGTGGCCACCTTATTTAGCATTGGGGCCGCGGGTACGCCTTTGGTGCATGATATTTTCGGCTTTTGGAAAATAGCCGTATTAATAGCATTCGGCGCGCTGTTGATGTTTTTGGTGTTTAAGACGAAGAAATGGATGTAATTTTTGTCCCCTCCGGCGTATCCTCAACCGTATATCCGGCCGCTTCTATTTTTTTTCGCAGTTCGTCGCTTTTATGCCAGTTTTTGGAAAAACGGGCGCCGTCTCTTTCGGCTATTAAAGTTTGAATTTCAGCGGGAACGGAAATTTTCCCCCTTTTTATTTTACTCAATCCCAGTCCCAGCACTTTGTCAAATTTTAAAAGAGTTCTTCTTTTGGAAGATCCGGGGTACATAGGGTTTTTTATCAGGTCCCACATAATGGCCATGGCGCCGGGCAAATCCAAATCATTATTTATTGCATCCAAAAACTTTTGTTCATATTCGGCGCAACCTACACCAGCTTTGTCCCAGCTTTTAACGATATTATAAAGATGGTTCAAGCCGTTTTGCGCGGCCTGTAAAGCGTCCCAAGAAAAACTTAATTGTTTGCGGTAGTGAGTTTGCAGTAATAAATAACGATAGGCTAGGGGAGAGATGCGGTGTTCTTTAAGAGTGTTCAAAGTTATAAAATTTCCGGCCGATTTGGCCATTTTGTCTTCGCCCATCAATACAAATTCTCCATGCAGCCAAAAATTCGCCAACGGTTTGCCGCTGGCCGCTTCGCTTTGCGCGATTTCGTTGGTGTGATGCACCGATATGTGGTCTATGCCACCGCAATGAATATCAAATGGCTGACCCAAATATTTTACCGACATAGCCGAGCATTCTATATGCCAGCCCGGGAAGCCCAAACCCCACGGACTTTTCCATTCCATTTGCCTTTTTTTATCTTTTGGCGAAAATTTCCACAGCGCAAAATCCGTGATATTTTTTTTCTGTCCCATTTCCACTCTGGCTCCGGCTTTTAATTCTTGTTTGGCAAGTTGCGCCAGTTTGCCGTAATCTTTCAATTTGGAAGTATCAAAATAAACACCATCACTTGTTTTGTAAGTAAAGCCCTTTGTTTCCAGTTTTTTTATTAAAGCAATTTGCTCTTTTATATTATCTGTGGCCTTGGGAAATTTATTTGGCGGTAAGATATTCAGATTTTTTAAATCTTTTTGAAATGCCGCTGTATAAAATTTGGCAATTTCTTTGGCGGTCTTGCCCATAAGCTCCGCGCTTTTAGCCACCTTGTCCTCACCCTCATCGCCATCATCGGTTAAATGACCAACGTCCGTAATATTCATTATGTGGTTTACTTTGTAGTTATTGTATAACAGAGTTCTTTTCAGTAAATCCTCAAAAATATAAGCGCGCAGATTACCGATATGCGCGTAATTATAAACTGTTGGCCCGCAGGCGTACATGCCTACTTTTCCATGCTTTAATGGTTTAAAGTCGTCTATTTTTTTATTCAGAGTATTGTAGAGTTTTATTAACATAGAATTTCACGAATGCGCTTGCGCGCCACGAATAATGCGAATGTTTAGTTTAATTGGGAATACGCCAAATTTGTAAAGGGCGTATTCTAAAATTTATTAATAAACCTAACTTGAGGTTCAAGGCTTCCAAGTATCGCAATATCTGCATCTTATGATCAATAGTTAAACGATCTGTAACTTTTAATTCTACAAGTATTTTATTGTCAATAATTAAATCGGCTCTGAATTTTCCGATTATTATACCATTCATTTCAATTTGAAGTGGAACCTCGGTCGCATAAGGGATATTTTCCGCGTCCAAATAGGAACAGAGGGCTTTTGAATAATGTTTTTCTTGGAATTTTGTTCCAAGCTTGTTTTGAACAGCAAATAAAATTCCGTTTAATTTAAATGACAGATCCTTATAAATTATGTCACCCATATTCGCATTATTTGTGGGCCTCAAGGCCATTTGCATTATTCTTATTATATCTCATTTATCCCCAGTTATCAACACCGTTCTGTAAATAATGTTGTTTTTCTGGTATAATGAATTATATGTTTTGGAATAAACCGAAATCCTATCTCGGGGTTGATATCGGATCCGGGGGGATAAAATTGGTGGAATTGCGTCTGGAAAAAAACAGGCCGGTTTTGTTTTCCTATGGACTAACTTCCGGCAAACAAAATATTCATAAGCTGGCGACAAATGAAGAAAAAAATATAGCCGGTCTTTTGCAAAAAGAAAAGACCGCGAATACCCCTCCCTCTGTCCCTCCCCTAAAAGGGGAGGGAGATAACAACGCTCAAATAGAAAAATACGCCAATACCATAAAAACCATTTGTAAAACCTCCCGCATAATGTCCAAGACCGCCGTAGTCAGTCTGCCGGTTTCATCGGTTTTTCATGCCGTTGTAACTTTGCCGATGGTAAAAAAAGAAGACTTAGATCATATTGTTAAGGCCGAGGTAAAAAAATTGTTGCCCATGCCGTTGGAAGAAATGGCCTTGGATTATCAGGCGCTAAAGGGTTCGCCTGAAGATAAATCCCAGCGCGTACTGGTCAATGCCGTTCCGCACAAGTTAATTGAATTTTATTCCAAAGTTTTTCAGCGCGCCGGGTTGTCTTTAGATGCTTTGGAACCGGAATCAACCGCCCTGGCACGGTCTTTAGTTGGCCGCGATCAAGCAGTATCCATGATAATAGACATTGGTTCCGAAAGAACAAATTTTTTTATAATTGATCAAGGTGTACCGATTACCCATCAAAGCATAGAATCCGGTGGCGACAAAATAGACAAGATTTTACAAAATATTTTGGGATTTGAACAAGCTTTGGTAGAGCAAGCGAAATATGATTTATTTGATTATCTGGCCGCGAATAGTAATAATGTACTTAGTGAACAAAAATGGCTAGATATTTTAATGCCGGTGGTAGATCCGATAATAAAAGAAATTGAAGTGAGTCTGGAGCTATATTTGCGTCAAACAGGCAATGAAGGCAAGCGTCCGGAAAAAATAATTTTAACCGGTGGTATGGCGCTCATGCCGTTTTTGGCAAAATATATCCAAGAAAAATTCAAAATTAAATGTTATGTGGGAGATTCGTGGGCCAGAGTCGTTTACCAAGACGGCTTAAAACCGATTTTGCGCCAAATCGGACCGCGCATGTCCGTAGCCATTGGTTTGGCGCTACGCAACACAATTAATTAATCTTAAATATGTCTAAAGACAACCAACCCCATGTTTTAATTCTAGAAGACGATGTTTTCCTGGCCGAAATTTATCAGAAAAAATTTGAAATGGAAGGATTTAAGGTAAGTATGGCGGGTAACGGCGAAAAAGGGTTGGCGGATATCAAGAAAAAAAAGCCGGACATCGTATTGCTGGATATACTTTTGCCAAAATTAGACGGTTTTGCGGTATTGGAAGCGGCCAAAGCGGATTCGTCAGTAAAAGACATTCCCATAATTTTGCTGACTAATTTAGGTCAAAAAGACGACGTACGGCGCGGATTAGCCGAAGGGGCAGCCGATTATTTAATTAAAACCCATTTTAAACCATCAGAGGTTGTGGATAAAGTCAGAAAAGTATTGCATAAAAAATAAATGATTGTGGTATAATATTTGTAATATGCATCTAATTTATAGAAAGGGGGTGAAACTATGAAAAATATGAATAAGAAAGGTTTCACCTTGATTGAATTGTTGGTGGTAATAGCCATTATCGGTTTATTATCAACCTTGGCGGTAGTAGCTTTGGGAAATGCCAGACAAAAAGCTCGCGACGCGCGCCGTCTATCCGACTTAAAACAATTACAAACAGCTTTGGAACTTTACTACACCGACCAAACCGCTTATCCGACAGGTTCAGCTGTCACTTTGGGAGCCGGGAACTATGCTTGTTTAAACGCAAGTGGTTTCGGAGCCGCAGCTTGCGGCACCCCATATATGGGTCAAGTACCGGCAGATCCGTTAGCCGCCCAAGCATATACCTATACCGGTAGCACCAGCACCTATACTGTTGCCGCTACTTTAGAGACTACCGTAAGCGGATTGAGCGGAGGAGTAACTCTTAGCCCTTCAGGAATTGCCGACTAATCTAGTTTAAACTTAAGTTTAAAACAAAACACCCCCTCTTTCGAGAAGGGGTTTTTTGTTGCGGATTTTGTTTGCTATTGATATAATTAGTCCGTATGAATTATCTAATAGATATTGGTCGATTTGCGTATATAATAATTTTTTTTCTCGGCCTGGCGCTGGGCAGTTTTTTAAATTCGTGGATTTGGCGCACCCGGGAAAATATTAGAATTGTAAACGGCCGCAGTATGTGCCCGCATTGCCGGCGCCAGCTAGCCTGGTATGAAAACATACCCGTTTTAAGCTATTTATTTTTATGGGGGAAATGCCGGACCTGTAAAAAATCGATACCAAAACATTTTACTTTTGTAGAAATAGGCGCGGCCTTGATTTTTGTGTTGGTGGCCTGGAGGAATTTAAATAGTGCGGTGGTAACGCCAGCGCATTTTTTTAGAGATATTACTTTTTCCGCATTGCTGATTGTTATTTTTATTTACGATTACCTGTATCAGGAAATTTTATCGGAAGTGATTTGGTTCGGCGCGCTGGTCGGATTATTTTTTAATCTTTATTTAGGATTTAGCTTAGTATCAATGTTGGTCGGCTTGTTAATTGCGAGCGGCTTTTTTTGGCTGCAGTTTGCAGTTTCCAAGGGCCGGTGGATAGGCGGCGGAGATGTGAGGATGGGCGCTATGATGGGCATTTGGCTGGGTTGGCCGTTGGTACTTATAGCTTTATTTTTGGCGTATGTGGCGGGAGCAATTGATGGCTTATGGCTTATAGCTTCTGGCAAAAAACAGCTTGTCAGCGTCGTTCCGTTTGGCACCTATTTGGCGCTGGGAACTTTTGTGGTTATGCTGTGGGGAAGTCAGATTGTTGGGTGGTATTTGAAATTTTTACGTTAAATATGTCTGACAATCTTAAACAAAGAATTAAATTACTGCGAGAACAAATAGACGATTTGCGCTATCGTTATCATGTTTTAAATGATCCGCAAGTTACCGACGCCATGTACGAGGGGTTGATGGATGAATTGCGAAAAATAGAAACCCAGCATCCGGAATTGGTAACGCCGGATTCACCCACCCAACGTGTGGCCGGCAAGCCCTCGGAAAAATTTGTCAAAGTTTCCCACACCGTGCCGCAATGGTCTTTTAACGACGCTTTTTCCGAAGAAGATATGGCTGATTGGGAGGAAAGAATACTAAAGATTTTGGAAAAAGAAATAGGAGAGAGGCCAAAAGATTTGGATTATGTTTGTGAACTAAAAATAGACGGCTTGCACATGGTTTTAACGTATGAAAATGGCCATTTAAAAACCGCCGCCACCAGAGGCGACGGCAAAGTGGGTGAGAACGTCACTACCAATATTAAAACCATCTGGTCTGTGCCGTTGCAAGTCAAAAGTCCAAAGTCAAAAGTCCAAAGTCATTTGGTTGTCGAGGGCGAAGTCTGGATGGATAAAGAGATGCTTAAAAAAATTAATGCTAGCAGGGCGAAGCTCGGCGAAGCCCTGTTTGCCAACCCGCGCAATGCAGCGGCCGGCACCATTCGGCAGTTGGATCCGTCTATTGTATCTGAAAGAAAATTAGTACTGACCGCCTATGATATTTCCAGTAACAACGCGCCGGATCTTCAGGAAAAAGAATTGGAAGAATTAAAAAATCTGGGTTTTAAAACAGATATTCATTGGAAAGTTTGTAAAAATTTAAAAGAAATTTTTGAATTTCATCGTTATTGGCAAAACCATAAAACCGGCCAGGAATTTTGGATAGATGGCGTGGTCATAAAAGTTAATCAAAAAAAGTATCAGAATTTACTGGGTTTTACAGGTAAAGCGCCTCGCTGGGCGATTGCTTTTAAATTTCCGGCCGAGCAAGGCGCCACCAAAGTACGGGAAGTAATTTGGGGCGTGGGGCGCACCGGCGCCATTACTCCAGTGGCGGTTATGGATCCGGTACAATTGGCTGGCACCACCGTTACGCATGCCACTTTGCATAATTGGGATGAAATACAGCGTTTAGGAGTAAAAGTTGGCGATAGTGTAATAGTAGAAAAAGCCGGAGATATCATTCCCAAGATAATCCGGGTTTTGGACAAAATGCGTGCCGGCGAAGAAAAATCAATTAAAGAACCAAAAAATTGCCCGATTTGTGGCAACGAAGTCAGTCGTCGTGATTCCCCGTTTGGGCGGGGTAGGGGTGGGTTGGCCGAAAGCTCCGTCGCTCTCTACTGCACCAATAAAAATTGTTTTGCCCAGCAACTGCGCCGGATTATTCATTTTGCCGGCAAGTCTGCCTTTGATATTAAGGGTTTGGGCAAAAAAATTGTGGAACATCTGGTAAAAGAAGGCTTGATAGAAAACGCCGCCGATATTTTTAGATTAACCAAAGGCGATTTAGAGCCATTGGAGCGTTTTGCGGAAAAATCCGCGGAGAATTTAGTGGACGCTATCGCCTCGGCTAAAAAAGTAACTCTAGCCAGGTTTATTAACGCGTTGGGCATTGGGCATGTGGGCGAGGAAACGGCTATCAAGTTGGCCGAAGAATTTAAAACTTTGGAAAATTTAATGAAAGCGGGCATTTCTGATTTAGAATACATACCGGATGTTGGTCCGCAAGTCGGATCGTCTATTGTGGCGTATTTCAGGGATGAGAAAAACAAAAAACTTGTTCAAAATTTATTAAAAAATGGAGTAAATATTGCCAAAGTTGAAGCGAAGAAAAAAGGAAGGCTGTCCGGACAAGTTTTTGTTTTAACCGGAACTTTAAGCGCCATGAGTCGCGACGAAGCCAAAGATAAAATTAGAGAACTAGGAGGAGAAGTGGGGGAGTCGGTCAGCAAAAATACTTCTGCCGTCATCGCCGGTGCCAATCCGGGCAGTAAGTTGGATAAGGCAAAACGATTAGGGATGAAAGTTATAGACGAAAAAGAGTTTCTTAATGTGTTGAGAAGTTAATATTATTTTTGTAGGTTTTGACACACCCACTCGGATGTGTTTTAATTTATGCAGAACGTTCACCCCCAATCAGGAGAAATGCCATGTTCACAGAACGCGCGCAAAAGTATGCGCATTGGCTAACAATGCTGGCAATTGGCATGCTATACCCAACACTAATATTGGCCTTAGCAGGCCAGGATCTGGCTCACGACCCCCAAGGCTATGCCATTGGCCATTTGGCGATGACAATCTCGTTTATGGTTCTAATGGCCGCGGCTTTGTTCGGCCCCATTACGGCCGACCCCAAGCTCAAAATCATGCCCGACTGGACTTGCTGGCTAATGGCCTATGGATTTGTCGGACTCATCGCAAAGCTCTTTTTTTGCATCTACGCAGACCACACTTCGGCAATGTCATCCGCTTATATTCCCGGCGCGGTATTTTGCCTGAACATGCTAGGAGCCTTTCTAATCCAAACATGGGTGGCGAGCGAAAAACTGTCGCTTCCATTACGGATAACCCTGCCGGCGCACGGTCTTTTCGTAGCCTGGACATTTTTCACGCTCACTCACGTCGCTGATACCGCGTTCATTGTCATTTCGGCTATTGCCATTGTGGCAACGTTCCTGATCGGGATGCCGATTATTTTCATTGTCGATAAACGCCTGCAAGCCGAAGCGGGGCAGAACAAGTCAATGGTGTAGTTTAGCCCTGTTCGCCAATTGGCGGGCAGGGCATTTTTTTATCCACTTTTCATCCACCCCAGGTTTTCAAAAAGGCCTTATTTGTGTTATAATATTCCAGCTATGTCCTCTAAATACATTTGCTGGTTTAAAGACCTCACTATCAAAGACATTCCTTCTGTAGGCGGAAAAAACGCTTCATTGGGGGAAATGTACGCGAAATTAAAATCAAAAGGCGTACCAGTGCCAAACGGTTTTGCGTTAACAGCCGACGCGTACTGGGCTTTTTTGCGCGCTAATAAATTAGACAAAAAAATTAAAGAAACATTAAAAGGTTTGGATAAAAAAGATATAAAAGAATTGGCGAGAGTAGGCGAGAAAGTAAGAAGTATGATTTTGGCCGCCACCTTTCCCAAAGATATAGTCAAAGAAATCGTAATTGCGTACAAACAACTTTGCAAATTAACTAAAAAGAAAAACCTGGACGTAGCCGTACGCAGCAGCGCCACGGCCGAAGATTTGCCAGACGCCAGCTTTGCCGGCCAGCAGGAAACTTATTTAAATGTGCGTGGCGAAGATGCGTTAATGCTGGCCAGTAAAAAATGCATTGCTTCTTTGTTTACCGACCGCGCTATTTCATATCGCGAAGATAAAGGGTATGAGCACACAGCGATTGCTTTATCGGTAGGCGTGCAAGAAATGGTCCGTTCCGACGTGGGCGCCAGCGGTGTAATGTTCACTTTAGATACCGAATCCGGTTTTAAAGGCGTGGTTTTAATAAACGCCGCCTATGGTTTGGGCGAGTATGTAGTCAAAGGTCAGGTTATTCCCGATCAGTTTTATATTTTTAAAGAAGGCCTAAAAAATGGTTTTAAATCCATTATCAGCAAGCGTTTGGGCAGTAAAGAAGTAAAATTGGTGTATGGCAAAACCGGTACCAGGCAAGAAAAAGTTAAATTATCTGATCAGCAAACATATTGTTTAACCGACGACGAAATTTTACAGTTGGCCAAGTGGGGCGTATTGATTGAAAATCATTATGGCCATCCTATGGATATAGAATGGGCCAAAGATGGTATCACCGGCCAGTTATTTATTGTCCAGGCCAGATCTGAAACTGTGCGCTCCAGAGCCAAAATAAATGTTATTGAACAATACCAGCTGAAACAAAAACAAAAAGGAAAGGTTTTGCTCACCGGAACGAGTGTGGGCCAAAAGATTGGTCAGGGTCATGCCAGAGTTATCAACTCGCCCAAACAAATGAAGCAGTTTAAGCCCGGCGAAGTTTTAATTACCCGTATTACCGATCCGGATTGGGAACCAATTATGCGCATGGCCAGCGCTATAGTTACCGAGCAGGGCGGTAAAACCTCGCATGCCGCCATTGTCAGCCGCGAACTTGGTACGCCGTGTATTGTCGGGGCGGCCAAAGCGCGTCAGATAATAAAAACCGGTGAAGAAGTGACTGTGTCCTGCGCCGAAGGCGA
The DNA here is from genome assembly GCA_038056955.1 of Patescibacteria group bacterium. Taxonomy (GTDB): domain Bacteria; phylum Patescibacteriota; class Patescibacteriia; order Magasanikbacterales; family GWA2-37-8; genus XYD2-FULL-39-9. Next base: position 182 of record JBBUEJ010000012.1, on the reverse strand, counting down.
AGTCGGTTATGTTTACAAAGGCTTATTGCCATTTGAAGTGCATAAAACCGAAATTAAAAACGTGGCGCTTACTCGCACCAAAATCATGATGAACCTGGGCGACCCGGACAACGCCTTTTCTTTATCAAATATACCAAACGATGGCGTGGGCTTGGCGCGCGAGGAATTTATTTTTACCAATT
>JBBUEJ010000011.1:0-18122 GCA_038056955.1 Patescibacteria group bacterium | reverse complement strand
CTTTTGGTTTTCCGTCTTTTTCTCCCCAGACATGTACCCAGAGATTTTCTTTTTCGGTGTAACCTTCGGGGTAAGGCAGTGTTTTGAGTACCTGTGTTAAGGTAGCATCCGGCGCAACTTCTTTGCCATCAACGATTACTGGGTCACTACTTCCCAATCCTGTATCAATGAATGTTCTAATAGTATTGATTAAATGGTCGGGGAATCCGGCGTAAAAACGTAAATTTTTTAGGCCGTCTTTTTTGTTATAGTGGTAGAAGGTAAAAGTTTCTGGATGACGCACGATAAAACATTTTTGTTTGCCGATTTCCCGAAATTCCCGCTCCTCAATGGTTTCCATCGGTGTTTTCATAATCCACTGCCCATCTTTGATGGTCGCCGCCGGTGCGGTAAATTCTTCAATAATACTTTCTATGGAAAACGGTACCACGAATTTTTTGATGTTGGAGTCCCAGGCAAAGCCAACTTCAATTGTATCCAAACTATCAAAGAGTTGGTGGGCATGATGGAGCAGGACATTGTTGATGCCCGGCGTAGATCCGCAGCCGGTAATAGCAATCAGATCATTTTTGGCAAAATCGGCGTGCATCGCGATCTGTTTTTTAGTCATTGGAATATCGGATCCCAAATCAAGCACATGGGTTTTTGTTTCCAGGCAGGCTTCATAGACATTAAGATCCCAATCGCCCTCGGCGCAATTGAGCACCACCGGTGCTTTTACTTTTTTGATGAGCGCGACGATGGCCGGAATATCTCGGAGATCAATAAACGCGAATCCCGTTTTGGGGCGCTTGAGTAAATTTTCAGCCTTCTCTTTGTATAGATCAGCCAAAAAAACCGAGTGTCCGCTTTCCAGCAAATCACGCGCGGCAATCCTGCCCTGCATGCCGGCTCCGCCTAAAATTAAAAAGTCATATTTCATCATATGGCATTAATTATATCATAGAACAATGGTGGCATTTTTATTAATTTACAACATAATTGCGCTGGCTATAAGGCCGTAAATTAATACACTTATCGTGTCCTGAATAACTGTCGCAATCGGCCCGGCTCCGACTGCTGGATCTGTATGCTCCAGCTGTAGAAGTTCAGTCACAGTTAAAGCTATTAAGGGCGCTGTGGCAATAGCGCCAAAAACCGCTAAACTTACAGCCAAAGTCAGCTCTGTTGATTTAAACCAGAACATAACAATAGGAGCAGTGATTAAACTGAAAATTAATCCTATAAATATGCCCAGAGCGGTTTCTTTAACAAGATACATTTTAAAATTCGCCCTTCCCGTCCTTAAATCGCGCGCATAAATATTTTGCGTTTGAGTACCAACTGAATCTGCTAAATAAACAATAAAAGGAAGAAAGAAAATAACTGCTATATTTTTTGAAAGCACATCTTCGAATCTTGAAGCCACAAAAGAGAGAACCAGCCCAAGCATAAGCCCAATAAATAACGAAGGGAGCCGCAATCTTAAAAGTAATTTGACCGGCTTGACATCATCATCTGCATATTGGATTTTTTCTTTATTCATAATCGAAATGAGTGAGTGAAGTGACAAGCTTGCTTGATCACTTCCGAGCGAATGAGTTTATATCTTAATATAATCGAAATGAGTGAGTGAAATACTATTATATAATAAAATAACCATGTTGTACATGGCAATTTTATTCTTGTGGGTCGTTTGTTATCCCTACATAAAAAGTTTTCTGATCGCAAAGAAGCAAATACACATGCCACATAAGTTTAGTTTTTCGGCTTATGTTCAATGCGTACTTGCACTGAGCTTGCCGAAGTGCGGAGAGGGTGGGATTTGAACCCACGGTACAATTTTAAGGTTGTACAACACATTAGCAGTGTGCCGCTTTCGACCACTCAGCCACCTCTCCATTTATTTTTAATTGTTCCGATATTGTAGCAAAAAATGAGATAAAGTCAATGGACTGATAATATTTAAAAAAAGGCGTGACCGGAAGTTATGGCCACGCTGAAAGAACAAATATTTACTTCTTGTTAAGGTAGTCAAAATGGTGTTTGATGCAATCCCAGACTTCGCCATTATCAATCCATTCGCTCGCTAATTCAAGGATTACAGTTGGTATGGATTCTGCCAGGTCTTTGGGAGAAGACATCTCTCGTCTAACGAGATGGGCCATCCGGCCACCGCGCGTCAGAAACAGGCCATTTGAAGAAATTCCAAGTCCAGCCCAGTTCACTCCGATAATGTGGCCATCAAAGAAGAGGATAGTTGAATAGGCCGTGGGAGGATGTGACTTTTTCATCAATTCCTGCCCGACGGCGCTTTCTTTTAGCGCCTGGGCCCAAAGGAACACCTTGGTCGCGTGCTTCAAGCCAGTTTGTAATCTGGCGGCGCGAATGCGTTTTTCTTCCGCGTCCCTTTTCCGCTTTTCCAATCTCTCGGTTTGTTCTTTGGCCACTCTCTGCCGGCAGAACTCTTCCGCCAGCTCGCGGATTTCTTTGGGAACTTTAAGAGCGGATGCATTCTTGCTGATTTTTTTGCTCACTGTTATCCTCCTTGTTGGTAAATAATATCAGGTTAGATATTGATTGGCAAGATTTTGGAATTACATCGCCTCCAAATCCAAAGTCTGCGTAATGCCAATCTGCTCCACAAATTCCGGCACGTGACTTACCAAAATTATCGCGCCTTCAAATTCATCCAGCGCCTTGGCGATAATTGGCAAGTGGCGAAAGTTTATATGATTAGTCGGTTCGTCCATAATCAGCAGGCCCGGTTTTTGCAACACAAATCTGGCATAGCACAGCAATCCTTTTTGGCCTTCGGAAAGCGCGCCCACTTTATTTTTTAAAACTTCAGCCGATAACAAAAACATCGCGGCCGTGGCATAAATTTCTTGGTTAAATGGATTGGGCATCATTTCTTCCAGCGCCTGATAAGCGGTTTTTTCAAAATCAAGTCCGGAGAAATCTTGGCGATAATAACCCACGCGCGTGTCCGGCGTAATAATCGCGCCTGGTTCTGCTCCCTCGGTTAGGCGTCGCAAGAGCGTGCTTTTGCCAATGCCGTTTGGCCCTTTTATCAAGAGTCTTTGTTTTTTACGCACGGTAATGGGCGGATCAATCTTTTTTTTCACCGGCTTATGATCTATCATTACGCCCACGGATTTTATTTCCACCATCGGTCCAATGATATCGGTCTGGGCGGGGATAGTGAATTTGGTAATAGTTTTGTCTTCCTGGCGTTCATCCACCATATTTTCTTCGGCGTCTTCTATTTGGTCGCGCAGTTTGCTGGCCAATTTTCTCATCTTGCCGCCTTTGTTGGCAAAAAAGTTTACTTTGTCTTTTCTGTCCTGAATACTTTTGCGCAATTGAGCGTTTTTCATTTGTTCGCGTTCAATACGGGCTTCAATTTCTCCCAGCACGCTGTAGTAGTCGCCAACGTATTGTTCTATTTTATGCGTGAAAGAATCCAAGTAAAGCACGCCGTCGGTAAAAGAGTTTAAAAAATTGGCATCGTGAGAAATAACTAAACAAGTTTTGGGATAGGCCATTAGAAATTGAGTGAGATGTTCTATGCCCTGTGTGTCCAAATTATTTGTCGGCTCGTCGAGCAACAAAATATCCGGTTTTTGAATGAGGGCATAAGCCAAAAGCAATCTGGCTTGCTGGCCGCCGGAAAATTTATTTATTTTTTTATCCAGCGGAGCTTTTAGATGGACAATATCCAAAACTTCGCTTATGCGTTTTGATAGGTCGTAAATTTTTTTCTGAAAAAGTTGGGCAAAAAATTCTTCAATAGTTTTGTCCTGATTTTCCGGCTTCATAACTTGAGTGGCAATGGCAATGCTGGCGCCCAAACTGGTGTTGGCCTGGCCGTTGTCGGGTTTAATGTCTTTGGTGATTAGTTTAAAAACAGTGCTTTTGCCCGCTCCGTTTTGCCCCATGATGGTGAATTTGGTATTTTCGCGCACCGAAAAACTAGCCTCATCCAAAATGGGCTTGTTGGTGTCGTAAGCGAATGACACATCGTCAAAACTGATAATAACGTTGCCAGGATTTGGCATACAAGCGCGTAGTGTAGCAGAGAATAAGGTTTTGGTCAATTTACTTGTGTTTTATATGGAGTTTTGTGATAGTTTAAAATCCACGGGAGGAAACAACCACGGCGTTTTTATCCACAGGGCTTCGCCTGTGGCTACGTCCTGTAAACGAAAAATTGTGGTATAATATTATTGTCCAAGGAGGGGAAAATAATCTCGAGCAGTCGGGGTTGTTTTTTTGTTAGCGATTATTTAGGTGTTGACAAGTATGATTTGACTTCGCTTTTAGGTGTGTTACAATTTAAATCCAATTTTAGTATTTTTTAATTGTATTTTATGTCTATTCTCGTGTCCGGATCGCTGGCATACGATTACATCATGAATTTTCCGGATAGTTTCAAAAATCATATCATGCCGGAAAATATTCATATCCTCAATGTTTGTTTTGTGGTGGATAATCTGAAAAGAACATGGGGTGGCACGGCCGGAAATATCGCTTATACCATGCGTCTTTTAGGCGCCAGCCCTTTAATTGTGTCGGCGGTGGGAAAAGATGGCGGTGATTATACGCAGTATTTAAAAGACAAAGGAATTAATACGAATTATATTTATACAGACGCCACCCAGCTTACGGCCTCGGCGTTTATCACCACGGACGCGGACGACAATCAAATAACCGCTTTTCATGGCGGTCCGCTGGGTTTAGCCGGCAATATTAGCTTGCGTGAAGTTAAAGAAAAATTTTCACTGGCGCTTATTTCTCCAACCCAAAAGGAAGCGATGGTTAAACATTTAAAAGAATGCCACGAACTTGGAGTTAAGGCGGTGTTTGATCCGGGCCAGCAAATTACGGTTTTTGACGGACCGGAATTGCGCCGCATGATAAGCCAGTCGCATTTTGTTATTGGCAATGATTATGAAATGAAATTACTGCAGGACCGCACGGGCTGGAGCGCCAACGACATGTTAAAGGAAACGAAAGTGCTTATTACCACGCTCGGTGAAAAGGGGTCGATTATTACAACGGCCGAAGGAGAAATTGTAGAAGTTGCCAGTTGTCCGCCACTGTCGTTTGACGACCCCACCGGCGCCGGAGATTCTTATCGCGCGGGTTTTTTTACAGCTTATGAGCAGGGGTGTGATTTTAAAATCTGCGGCCAAATGGGCAGCGTGGCGGCCAGTTATGCCATTGAAACTTATGGCACACAGGAGTTTAATTTTAGCAAGGATGATTTTTGCGTCAGATATTTTAAAACGTATAACGAAAAAATTAATTTTTAATTTTTAATAATCATATGGATTACAAAGTGGCGGATATGGCTTTGGCCGAACTTGGACGCAAGGAGATTGATATTGCCGAAAAAGAAATGCCCGGATTAATGTCTCTCCGAGCTAAACATGAACAAACCAAACCGTTGCAGGGAGCGCGCATTGTCGGTTGTTTGCACATGACTGTCCAGACAGCCGTGCTCATTGAAACTTTAGTTAAACTGGGCGCGGAAGTAAGATGGAGTAGTTGTAATATTTTTTCCACTCAAGATTCGGCCGCGGCGGCCATTGCCAAGGCCGGCATTCCGGTTTTTGCCTGGAAAGGGGAAACTGAAGAAGATTATTGGTGGTGCGTAGAAGAGTCTCTAAAATTTGATGGTGGCCGGGGCCCAAATTTGCTTTTGGATGATGGCGGCGATCTGACCGTATTAGTTCATGAAAAACATCCGGAAATGCTCAAAGAAATCAAAGGACTGTCCGAAGAAACCACTACCGGTGTGCATCGTTTATATCAAATGATGGAGAAAGGCAAGCTGGGTACCGTGGCCATAAATGTTAATGATTCGGTGACCAAATCAAAATTTGATAATAAATATGGCTGTCGGGAAAGTTTGTCGGACGGCATTAAGCGCGCCACCGACGTAATGATCGCCGGCAAAATAGCGGTTATTGCCGGGTATGGCGATGTGGGCAAGGGTTGCGCGCAAAGCATGCGCGGTTTTGGCGCACGCGTGTTGATTACGGAAGTTGATCCGATAAATGCCCTCCAAGCGGCCATGGAAGGATACGAAGTTGTGACTATGGAGGAGGCGGCGCCACTGGGAGATATTTTTGTGACCGCTACCGGTTGTTGCGACGTGATTGTCGGTGAGCATATGGAAAAAATGAAAGACAATGTGATTGTTTGCAATATCGGGCATTTTGACAGTGAGATAGACGTGGCTTGGCTGACCAGTCAAAAAAATATCACCGAGATGAATATCAAACCGCAGGTTGATAAATTTACCTGGGAAAATGGCAAAACTTTGATTCTGCTTTCCCGTGGTCGGTTGGTTAATCTTGGCAATGCGCACGGACATCCCAGTTTTGTGATGAGCGCGTCTTTTACCAACCAAGTGCTTGCCCAGCTTTCTCTTTGGCGCGAGACGGACAAATATCAGACGGGGAAGGTTTATACCTTGCCCAAGGATTTGGACGAAGAAGTAGCGCGCTTGCATCTGGGCAAATTGGGAGCAAATCTCTCCCGGCTTACCGGTAAACAAGCGGAATATTTGGGCCTTTCTGCAGATGGTCCATATAAGCCGGAACAATATAGGTACTAACTAGCGCATAATTTGACATTCTTCCCATCAAAGGCTATTATAATGTAGTATTTTTTAACGTTTTTTATGAAACAAAAAATTGTCAGTATCCTAAAGTTGTTAATTTACGCGACTTTTTTTGTACCGTTATTGGTTCTGCCGATGTCTTTTATATTTCCTTTTATCGTTCCCAAAATCTTAATGTTTAGGGCTTTAGTTACGCTAATGATTGGCGGTTATGTTCTGCTTCTCTTTATAAATTGGCAGGAATTTAAGCCCAGATTTTCCTGGTTAAGCCTGACTTTGGCCGCGTTTTTTGTCAGTTTTGCCACTTCTACTTTTGTAGGCGTGGATCCGTATCATAGTTTTTGGGATAATCACGAAAGAATGTTGGGCCTGTTTACCATTTTCCATTTTGTAGCTTACTATTTTATTTGCAGTTCGGTATTTAAAAGTTGGACCGAGTGGAATAAGGCGCTGAAAATTTTTTTGGCGGCCGGATCACTTGTAATGTTTGTCGGCATACTTCAGATTTTTAACCCCCATCTGCTGTTAAATCAAGGAGCGGCCAGAGTAGCCAGCACTCTTGGTAATCCTATTTATGTTGGTGGCTATGGTTTGTTTTTAACCTTTGTGGCATTTTTACTTTTTATAAAAGAAAAAAGTAAATCTTGGAAGTGGGCAGAGGCGGCCGCCGGCGTATTAGCGGCGCTAGGCATGGTTTTCAGCGGTACGCGCGGATCAATCCTTGGTTTGGCCGTAGGTTTGGCGGTTTTAATTCTTATTTATATTGTAGTGTTAAAAGAACAGACAAAGACTAGGAATGTATTAGCCGTGGTCGCCGCGTTTGGTGTTTTATTAGTGTCGCTTCTATATGTATTCAGACAAACGGAATTTGTTTCTAACATTCCGGCAGTCGGCAGAGCGATAAATACGACCTATACAGTGTTAAAAAGTACGGCGCGTTGGGTAGCGTGGGAAGTGGCCTTAGACAGTTGGAAGGAGAGGCCTGTTTTTGGCTGGGGTCCAAATAATTTTTTTTACGCGTTTAATAAATATTATCAGCCGCGTTCTTTAGAATTTGGTTATGGTGAAACATGGTTTGATAATGCCCACAACATAATAGTGAACACTTTGGCCGTGCAAGGGGCTGTTGGTTTAATTGCGTATCTGGCAATTTTTATAGTGGGAATCGCGGTTTTAATAGTATCCAGAAGAAAAAGGATGCTTGATCCGCATATTTTTGCTGTGGCAGCGGCGTTTTTGGTGGCGCACCTTGTGCAGAATGTGACGGTATTCGAAAATCCGACTTCATATTTATACTTTATGTTTTGGCTGGCTATGATTAATAGCGTATCAATAAAAAAAGAAGAGCCGGTTAATGCGGGAGTAAAAAATAACGGAAAAGCCGCCAATTTATTTCCTAATAAAACTATCGGCACAGGCACGGTAGTTACCACCGGCGTAATAGTTTTATTATTGATATTTATTTTTGAGATTCAGCCGGCCAGAGCTAACATGAAGGCATTGGACGCGCTTAAGTATTTAACCAATCAGCCTGTAGCCGGATTAGAAGTCATGAAAGCGGCTTTAGCTTTTAATGCCCCCCATATAGATGACATTCGCAGTGATTTATCGCGTACAGTTTCTCAAGTTTTAAGCGGCGGAACCGACAAGCTCGGCAAAGATAAAAGCGCGGAAATGTTAAATGTGGCATTGGAGGCCATGCAAGCAAATGTTGTTTTACATCCGTACGATATAAGAAACTACTTAACTTTAAGTCAATTAAGCCAGGCCGGTTATGCTTTAACCGGTGATATCAAATATATAGGGCAATACGGAACTTATTTAGAAACAGCTTTAATATATTCGCCAAAACGCCAGCAAATAATTTATAATCTGGCCAATTTTTATTTGCAGATTAGCAGATTCGATGATTCCGTAAAATTATTACAGCAAACCATAGACGATGATCCAAAAATCGCCGAGGGTTATTGGCGGCTGGCTTACATGTATAAATTATCCGGAAAAACCGATAAAGCAAAAGAAATTCTGGGTTTGGCTGAAAAAAATAACGCAATTTTTTCCGATACGGACAAAGAAATATTCAAACAGATTTTAGCAGATTTGCCTGCCGCAACCGGCACTAAAAAGAAGTAATTATTACGTATGAAAAGAGCTCTGATTACCGGCATAACGGGACAGGACGGTTCTTATTTGGCGGAATTTTTATTGGGAAAAGGATATGAAGTGCATGGTATTATGCGCCGTTCGAGCAGTTTTAATACCGGGCGAATTAATCATATTTATCAAGATCCGCACCATCCGGAGGCTAAGATGTTTTTGCATTTTGGCGATTTAACCGATTCCAGCAATTTAAACCGTATTTTAGAAAAAGTCCGGCCGGATGAAATTTATAATTTGGGCGCACAAAGCCACGTCAAGGTAAGTTTTGAGTTGCCGGAAAACACTTGCGATTCCGTCGGTCTCGGCGCCCTTCGTCTTTTGGACGCGGTGCGGGAAGCCGGTTTAAAGGTTAAATTTTATCAGGCCGGTTCATCAGAAATGTTTGGCAAGGTCCGTGAAACTCCGCAAAAAGAAACCACGCCGTTTTATCCCAGAAGCCCGTATGGCTGCGCCAAGGTTTTTGCTCATAATTTGGCGGTTAATTATCGGGAGTCCTATGGCATGTTTGTTTGTAATGGGATTTTGTTTAACCACGAGTCTCCCCGCCGTGGCGGCACTTTTGTGACCAAAAAAATTGTCCACGGCTTCGCGCAAATCAAAGCCGGCAAGCAAGACAAAATTTATTTGGGAAATTTAGAAGCCAAGCGTGATTGGGGTTATGCCAAGGATTACGTGGAAGCAATGTGGTTAATATTGCAACAGCCGCAACCCGATGATTATGTGATTGCCACCGGTGAGTCACATAGCGTGCGTGAATTTGCCGAAGAAGCCGCTTCGTATTTTGGTTATGAGTTAAAATGGGAAGGTAGCGGATTGGAAGAAAGGGGAATTGATAAAACCACCGGCCAGATTTTAGTGGAAATAGATCCGGAATATTTTCGGCCGGCGGAAGTGGAATTTTTGCTGGGAGACGCGAGCAAGGCAAAAAAAGTGTTGGGCTGGGAGCCAAAAACAAAATTTAAAGAACTTGTAAAATTAATGGCCGAAGCCGAAATGCGGGAGGAAGCATAAAGAATATTTATGATACCGAGAAACGCCAAAATTTTTGTCGCCGGACATAATGGATTGGTAGGTTCCGCGCTGGCGCGCTGTTTGCAAAGCAACGGTTTTAACAATTTAATTTTGCGCGCGCGCGCGGGATTGGATTTGTTAAATCAACAAGCGGTGGCGGATTTTTTTGTGTCAGAAAAACCCGAATACGTTTTTTTGGCCGCGGCCAAAGTGGGCGGGATTTTGGCCAACAATATATATCCGGCTCAATTTATTTACGAAAATTTACAAATCCAAAACAACGTTATTCATCAGTCGTATGCAAACGGCGTAAAAAAATTATTACTGCTGGGTTCGTCTTGTATTTATCCAAAATTGTGTCCGCAACCAATGAAAGAAGCGAGTCTGCTCACCGGGCCGTTAGAACCGACCAACGAACCTTACGCTTTAGCGAAAATTTCCGGTATAAAAATGTGCCAAAGCTATAACCGCCAATACGGCACAAATTTTATTGCCGTCATGCCGACTAATTTATATGGTCCGCGCGATAATTTTGATTTGCAAACCGCTCACGTGTTGCCGGCTCTGCTGCGCAAATTTCACGAAGCCAAAGTTAACGGGTTGGCGGAAGTGTCGGTTTGGGGCACGGGCGCGCCGCGCCGAGAATTTTTGTATGTGGAAGATATGGCCGACGGCTGTTTATTTTTAATGGAAAATTTTAACCCGACCAAAGAACAAAATGAAAATGGCGAAGTGTTTTTTAATCTGGGCACCGGCAGTGATTTGACTATAAAAGAACTGGTTGAGCTGGTAAAAGAAACCACCGGCTATGCCGGTAAAATTATTTGGGACAATTCCAAACCGGATGGCACACCCCAAAAATTATTGGATATGTCCAAACTACATCAGTTGGGCTGGAAACATAAAATTGATTTAGCGGCCGGAATAAAATTGACTTACGACTGGTATTTGTCAGCTCAAAAATAATTTTTATGAACAAAGAAAATGTCAGGGAGTATTTTAACCAGCACGCGGATAAGCGCGACCAATGGAAAAAGAAAAACAGTTATTACCATACGGAAATAAAATCTCTGCTGAAGTTTTTGGCGCCTGAAAATGCCAGTGTTTTGGATATCGGCTGTTCCACCGGCGATATTTTGGCGGCTTTAAATCCCAGCCGGGGAGTGGGCGTGGATATTAGCCCGAAAGTAATCGCCATTGCCCAAGCCAAATATCCGCGCTTAACTTTTATAGAAGCGGACGCCGAACATCTGGAAGTGGAAGGAAAATTTGATTATATAATTCTTACCGACGTGATCGGGTTTTTTGCGGATGTTCAGCAGGCATTTTCTCAATTACAAAAATACAGCCATAGCCGAACCAAAATAATTGTTACTTATTACAATTATTTTTGGGAACCGGTAATGAAAATCGCGGAAAAATTATCCATGAAAATGAAAAATCCCATGCAGAATTGGCTGTCCCGTCCGGACGTGGATAATTTGTTATATCTGGCCGATTTTGAAGTCGTCAAAAGAGGCGGGCGCTTGCTTTTTCCCAAGAAAATTCCGCTGTTATCTTCTTTTTTGAATCATTTTTTGGCCAAACTTCCTTTATTTAGAAATTTGTGTTTAGTAAATTTTGTGGTGGCTAGGCCAAAACCAATGGTCCAGCCGCTCAAACCAAATTCTTCCGTTTCGGTAATAATCCCGGCCAGAAACGAAAAAGGCAATATTGAAGCGGCGGTAAAAAGAATGCCCAGACTTGGTTCGCGTACGGAAATTATTTTTGTGGAGGGCCATTCGCAAGATAATACTTTGGAAGAAATGCAAAGAATGAAAAACGCCTATCCGGATTGGGAAATAAAAGTTATGGCGCAAGACGGCAAAGGCAAAGGCGACGCGGTACGCAAAGGTTTTGACGCGGCCACCGGCGATATTTTGATGATTTTGGACGCGGATTTAACCGTGCGTCCGGAAGAATTGCCTAAATTTTATCACGCCATTGCCGCCGGCGCCGGTGAATTTATCAACGGTTCGCGTTTAGTTTATCCAATGGAAGACCAATCTATGCGACTACTCAATATATTTGGCAATAAATTTTTCAGCGCCATGTTTAGCTGGCTTTTGGATCAAAAATTAAAAGACACGCTCTGCGGCACCAAAGTAATTTGGAAAGAAGATTATGAAAAAGTTAAAGCTGGCCGAGCGTTTTTTGGCGACTTTGATCCATTTGGCGATTTTGATTTGCTTTTTGGCGCGGCCAAATTGAATTTAAAAATTATTGATTTACCCATCCGTTATCAGGCCCGCACTTATGGCACAACCAATATTTCCCGTTTTCGCCATGGCTGGTTGTTGTTAAAAATGTGTGTTTTCGCCATGAAAAAAATTAAGTTTATTTAATCATATGAAAACAGCATTAGTTTGCGGCGCCGGCGGATTTATAGGCAGTCATTTGGTAAAAAAATTAAAAGGAGAAGGTTTCTGGGTCAGAGGCGTAGATTTAAAATATCCGGAATATAGCCCCACGACTGCCGATGAATTTGTGGCCGGTGATTTGCGTGATCCGCTGGTTTGCCAAAAGATTTTGGACAGAAATTTTGATGAAGTTTTTCAATTGGCGGCCGACATGGGCGGGGCCGGTTATATTTTTACCGGCGAACACGATGCCGATGTAATGCATAATTCGGCGCAAATAAATTTGAACATGACTTATTACAGCCAAAAAGCCGGAGTAAAAAAGATTTTTTATTCCTCTTCCGCCTGTATTTATCCGGCCTATAATCAGGTGGATCCGGCCAACCCAAAATGTTCGGAAGATTCCGCGTATCCGGCCGAACCGGACAGCGAGTACGGATGGGAAAAATTATTCAGCGAACGGCTGTATTTGTCTTTTCACCGCAACTATAATTTAAATATCCGCATTGCCCGGTTTCATAATATTTTTGGGCCGGAAGGCACATGGCGGGGAGGCAAAGAAAAAGCGCCGGCGGCCATTTGCCGCAAGGTGGCCGAGACGCCGGATGGCGGAGAGATAGAAGTGTGGGGGGATGGCCAGCAGACTCGCTCTTTTCTTTTTATAGATGAATGTTTGGAAGGAGTAAGACGGTTAATGGACTCCGATTTTATCGGGCCGGTTAATATTGGTTCCGAAGAGATGGTTTCTATAAATCATCTGGCCGAAATGGTTATGGATGTCGCCGGTAAAAAATTATCTATTAAGCATGTAGAAGGACCGAATGGCGTGCGGGGGAGAAATTCAGATAATCATCTTATTAAAAAAGAATTAGGCTGGCAGCCGACCAAACCGCTCCGAGCCGGATTGGAACAAACATACCTGTGGATAAGTGAGCAGGTAAAAGGACAAAAATAAGCCAAAAAATCGGACATTTGGCAGTTTTTTGATACCTATTGACACCCAATGACACCGAATGGTATGCTACTTCCACTAGTCATTTTTATCATAGTTATGCCCGAGATAAATCCAAACGAAGTCTATACGCCTACTGAAACAGAGGAATTGCTTAAAGTGAGCAAAAGCACTGTGAAGCGCCTAATTAAAAAAGGTTTATTAAAGACAAATAAAATTGGAAAACAGTATCGTATTTTGGGCCACGAATTATTAAAAATGCTGTCTCCGAAATTGGACGTAAAAGCCACCAGTTTATATCAGAAAGTTAAAATAAAAACTATTAAAAAAACCAGAGATTGGTAATTGAAATTAAATCCGACTAATTTATATCTATGGAATATTCCATCGGTGTCGTGACATACGTGGCCAGGTTCGAAAAATTTTTAATGCCGCTTATCAAACAGTTAACCGAAGTTTTTCCGGATAAAGAAATTATTTGTATTGTTAACGGGCATCACGACGAACTGTTGCAGATTAATTATCTTAAACAAGTAACGGCTTTTTTAAATCAATTTCCCAATGTTCATTATCTTACGTACGAAAAACATCAGCCTCTCGCTAAATGCTTTAATTGGATCGCATTGATGTCTTTCGCGCCCCGGATGTTGATTCTTAACGATGATGTGAGCCTGAATTTGCTGTTTCGCCGGGAATTTGAAAAAAATTTAACGCAAAATAATTCTTTTTTTGTTATTAATTATAGCTGGAGCCATTTTTTAATTTCCAAAGATTTTATTAAAAAAATCGGCTGGTTTGAGGAAAGACTTCTTGGCACCGGTCAGGAAGACGGCGATTATCACATTCGGATCGTGGACAAAGGCAAAGAAGTAACCAAGATGGAATGCCATGGCATTGTTAATTACGTGGCGCCGCAGGATAATGCCGGCTGGACCGATATCTCCAAAAACGCAACTTCCGGCACCGGAAAAACAGCCGCCGTGAATGACGAATTTTTTTATAAAAAATATCCAAATGCGGGCAAATGCGCGCCGGGGATGGAAACGCCTGTTTTTTATAATTTTTCCAGCTTAGACAATAATGGGGTATTTGTTCCCAAATATAATACGGGAAGAAAACCTTCATTAGCGCTTTTGTTGCTGCTCCCTTTTAATATGATTTATAGCTATTCTAGAAAAACAGTCAGTAAAATGTACCGGTATGTTAAGGGGATGCTTCGATAATTCTTATGAATGTAATTCAAACTAAACAATTGGCGATTCCCGGCGTAAAAGTAATCCGATTTGGCAGATTTTTAGACGCGCGCGGTTATTTTACCGAAACTCTCCGTCAAAGCGATATAGCCAAACACAAAGATTTAGAATTTATTAAAGATATTAATTTTGTTCAGTTCAACGAGAATTATGTCAAAGCGGGTGTTCTGAAGGGCCTGCATTTTCAATGGCAACCGCCGCTGGGTAAATTACTGCGGACAATTTCCGGCCATATGGTGGATATGATACTGGATATACGTAAAAATTCTCCGACTGAAGGAAAAATTATTTTGTATGATATGCCGTCTGCGTTGGAGCGTGATTTCGGAGAGTGGCTTTGGCTGCCGTCGGGGATTGCTCATGGGAGCTTTTTTTTGGAAAATAGTGTTTTAGAATACTTTTTTTCGGCAGACTATAATTTAAACAGCGAGGCGGGGATTTCTCCTTTGTCCGCAGATTTAGACTGGTCTTTGTGCGATGCCGGGTTAAAAGAGAAATTTGACAAACTTAAAAGCGAAAATTTTTTAATTAACACTAAAGACAAAGAAGGATTCTCGTTGTCGGAGTGGTCGCGAGACATCAGGTCAGAAAATTTTACTTATGTACCATCATAATACCAAGTGTAGAATTTGCGGGAGTGAAAATCTAACAAAATTTTTAAATCTCGGCAATCAGCCGCTGGCCAATTCTTTTATTAAAGATAAATCAGAATTTGCGTCGGAAAAAACTTATCCGTTGGCTGTTTATTTTTGCAACGAATGCAACCTCGTCCAGCTTTTGGATGTGGTGGATAAAAAAGAAATGTTTTCTCACTATATTTATTTTTCTTCGGGAATGCCAAAATTATCAAACCATTTTCAGAGCTACGCTGAAGATGTTATGGAACGGTTTTTAAAACCCGGTAATTTTGTGGTGGAAATAGCGAGTAATGACGGCATATTATTAAAATTTTTCAAAGATTCGGGTTATAAAGTTTTGGGTGTTGATCCGGCTAAAAATGTCGTGGAGGTCGCGGAAAAAAGAGGGGTAGAAACGGTGGTGGATTTTTTTTCCGAAATTGTCGGCGCCGCCATCTCGGAAAAATACGGCAAAGCCAAGGTAATCATGGCCAATAATGTCGTCGCGCATATTAACGATCTTCATGATTTGGTAAAAGGCATTAATAATTTGCTTGCTGAAGATGGGGTGTTTGTTTTGGAAGCTCCGTATTTGGTTGATATGTTTGAGAACTTGACTTACGATACTATTTATCACGAGCACTTATCTTTTTTAGCGGTTCGTCCGCTCCAAAGACTTTTTGCGCAATATGGATTTGAAATTTTTGATGTGGAAATTCAGCAAGTGCAGGGGAGTTCCCTGCGGGTGTTTGCCGGCCGCGCGGGAAAACGCCAAATTAGCCAGAGCGTGCAAAGATTAATTGATAAAGAATTAGAGTTAGGTCTGGATTCCTTAAGCGCTTATAACGCGTTAGCAAAAAAAATTGAAGAACAAAAGCAAAAATTAACGGAGCTTTTACATAATTTAAAAAGTTCAGGTAAAAAAATTGCCGCTTACGGCGCTCCGGCCAAGGGTAATACAATGTTAAATTATTGCGGTTTAGGCGCTGGGATATTGGATTACGCGCTGGAAGATCTGCCCGCGAAACAGGGTTTATTTACGCCGGGCATGCATATTCCCACCGTGGATACTGCCTACGCGCACCAGCACTTGCCGGATTATTTTTTAATGCTGGCGTGGAATTATTCGCATGTTATTTTGGGAAAAGAGAAGGACTTTTTAGAGGCCGGGGGCGTCTTTATTTTACCCAACGGTGAAATTATTTCCCAGCAAAACAAATCGGAATATTCTTTAAAAAAAGACAGAAAAAAGGTGTTGATTTGCGGCGGCTATGGGTTTATAGGCTCGAATTTTATCCGCCATCTGTACAATAAATATGAGAATTACGAAATATTTAATTTAGACCTGCTTACTTATTCGGGAAATAAAAATAATCTATCTGATATAAACGCCAATGAATCCGGTAAAATGGAAAAAGACAAACGGTATCGTTTTTTTCATAAAGATATCTGCGACAATGTTTTTTTAGACAATATTTTTAAGGAGAATAAATTTGATATCGTCGTAAATTTCGCCGCCGAATCCCATGTGGATCGTTCATTATGTTCATCTTATGATTTTATCCGCACCAACATCGTTGGCACTCATACGCTGGTAGAAGAATGCCGCCGGCATAATATTCCGCGTTTTTTGCAAATATCAACAGACGAGGTTTATGGAGAAGTGCTGGACGGATATTCCGCGGAGGAATCCTCATTAAATCCCTCTAATCCTTATTCCGCCTCCAAAGCCAGCGCGGATGTGATTGTTAAATCATATATCCGCAGCCATGGTTTGCCGGCTTTAATTATACGCGGATCAAATAATTTCGGACCCTATCAATATCCGGAAAAATTAATTCCGCTGGCTATTTCAAATTTGATTGAAGCCAAGAAGATTCCTGTTCATGGAAATGGAACGCATGTGCGGTCATGGATATATGTAAATGATTTTTGTAACGCGATTGATATGGTGGTGCATCAGGGTGAAAATGGGCATATATATAATGTAAGCGGGACATTAAAAAGCAACCTGGAAATTTTAGAATCTATCAGGAAAATATTAGGGTTGGAAAAAGATTTGTCCGAATGTGTTGAGCACACCGGCGATAGGCCGGGCGCGGATTTGCGCTACGCGCCTGATTCAACAAAATTAGAGCAATCGCTCGGCTGGTCTCCGCGGCATGATTTTGATGAGGCCATGAGAGAGACGGTGAAGTGGTATATCGGCAACGAGTCGTGGTGGAAAGAATTAAAAAATAAAAAGGAATTTATTCAACATTACGATCGCCAGCAGAAGGCGGCTTATTATTAGAATTTGCATATGATATTAGTTACCGGAGCGGGTGGCCAGCTGGGAAATGCCGTAAAGCAGATATTTTCCGGATTAGGGGAAGATTTGGTTTTTTTTGATAAAAATGATTTGGATATCACCAGTCAAGAAGCCATTTTTGAAGCATTTGCCAAGTATAAGCCAAATATTGTTATAAATTGCGCCGCGTACAATAAGGTTGAACAAGCGGAAGAAAATATAAAAGAAGCGTATGAAAATAATGCTTTTGGGCCATATTGGCTCGCAAAAGCAGCCGACAATTTTGGCGCAAAAATCGTGCATATAAGCACCGATTACGTATTTGCCGGAGATAAAAATAGTTATGCGGAAGCGGATTGCCCCGGGCCCGTAAATGTATACGGGGCTTCAAAATTAGCCGGAGAACAATTGGTTCAGCTGGCGAATAAAAAAAGTTTTATTATACGCACGAGCTGGCTTTTTGGTAAAAATAAAGACGGCAGTGAGAAAAATTTTGTCAAAACCATGATTTTAAAAGCAAAAGAAACCAAAAAAGTTCAAGTGGTGGAAGATCAGGTCGGTTCACCAACATATGCGAACGATCTGGCAAAAAAATTACAGGAATTATTAGCGTCCGATGCCGAACCGGGGATTTATCATATTACAAACAGCGGGCATTGTTCCTGGTATGAATTTGCAAAAAAGATTTTTGAATTTTCCGGAGTTGAAGCGTCTGTTATTCCCATAAAAACCAATGCCAGCGGCACAAAAATAATCAGACCGGGTAATTCCGCGCTCAAGAACAGCCGGTTGAAAGAAGTTAAGATACCGGTATTGCGCAATTGGCA
>JBBUEJ010000010.1:0-11443 GCA_038056955.1 Patescibacteria group bacterium | reverse complement strand
CGCCCACATTGTCGCCCACATTGTCGGCAATTACCGCCGGATTGCGCGGGTCATCTTCCGGAATTCCTTTTTCTACTTTGCCCACCAAATCAGCGCCCACATCGGCCGCTTTGGTAAATATGCCGCCGCCGATTCTGGCAAAAACGGAAATTAAACTACTGCCAAACGCAAAACCGATTAGAGCGGATAAATCTTTTGTTAATAAATAAAAACCGGCTACGCCCAACAGGCCAAGCCCCACCACCAGCAAACCGGTAATGGAACCGCCGCGTACAGCCACGTTCAATGCTTTTACCATGCCTGTTTTTGCCGCCTCCGCAGTTTTAATGTTGGCGCGCACGGAGATATTCATGCCAATAAAGCCGGTTAAACCGGACAAGACCGCCCCAGCGACAAAACCAAGCGCCATCGGCAAATCCATTACTATCCACAATATAAAAAATACAACGGCAGCGACCATGGCAATAGTTTTGTATTGGCGTCCCAGATAAGCGCTGGCGCCTTCCTGAATGGCTTTGGCAATAGCTTTCATGCGATCATCACCGCCACCTTGTTTGTTTATCCAACCGATTAAAACTACCCCGTAAAGTATTGCCAAAAGCGCCGGCAATATGGCATAGAAAAACACGATCATAGGCTTAGAAGTTTAAATTAATAAGATTGTTTTAATCAATATGATATGCTAGTATAACTTTTACGTCAAGCTATATGCGTTATAAAATTTTGTTAAAAACGCTACAAGTTCTGATATACGTAAAAAGATTTTTTTGGTGGTTTGGCGCCAAAAGTCTTTTTGTTTTAGCCAAAATACTTGCTCCGGGGTGGCACTTTATAGGCTATCTTCATTACAAGGGCGCTTATTTTTTTAGAAAGCTAATTGGCGCCGCTGGGTTAGACGGGCAACTAGTGAGACGCGATAATTTACAGGTAGCAGTTTTTGTTATTTTGTTTGCGGTGGCGCTTCCTCAAACCAAGCTGTATGCCAAAAAAGATGTCAGTTTGCCGGGCCAGAAAACCATTGCCTACTCTTTAACTCCGACGGACCAAGATTATACTATAGAGGAAGTAACCGCCGATGAAGGCGCGCAGTTTGACGCGCCAGCAACTCCTTTTTGGAAAGCAGGCGCGTTAAGTCCGGATCAATTCTCTCGCGGCGCGTTTGCTGAAATTGAATTGGGAGGAGTAGTGGCCGGCGGAACCGCTTTGTCTAAACCGATAATTTTTCCCGGCCAAACTCTTGGCGGTATTCGTGATAAAATTATTGTGTACGAAGTGAAGTCCGGAGATTCTTTGGACAGTATCGGGCAAAAATTCCAAATCAGCATCACCGCCATTCTTTGGGAAAATAATTTAGGCATAAATTCTTATTTGCACCCCGGCGATAAATTGAGGATTTTGCCGGTTAGCGGTTTAACTCATGCTATAAAGAAAGGCGATACGATTAAAAAAATCGCCACTTTGTATGGGGCCACTGCCGAAGATATTATTAAGTTCAATAAACTGAAAGCCGACGGTTCGGATTTAGTGGCCGGAGAAAAGATTTTAATTCCAAATGGAGTAAAACAACAGTCAAGAGCAACGGTTCCTCCACGCAATATTAATCAGATAGCCGCTCCGCCTTCATCTAAACAGTCGCCAACTGTTTCCGGTTTTGTTTGGCCGACCGCCGCCAGAATTATCACTCAATACTTTACTTGGAAGCATTTTGGTATTGACGTTGCCGGCGGTAAATTTTCCACTCCTAACTACGCGGCTAAAGCCGGTGTGGTTATTAAGTCGCAATGCGGTTGGAATTCCGGTTATGGTTGTGTGATTATTATAGATCACGGCGGCGGTATAAAAACTTTGTATGGACACAATTCGCGTTTACTAGTGACTGTGGGCGAGTATGTTGAGGCCGGGCAAACGATTGGTTTAATGGGTAATACAGGCAATGTGCATGGTCCCACCGGCATTCATTTGCATTTTGAAGTTTGGGTAAATAACGTACGCACCAATCCGTTTAGGTTTGTGAAGTAGGTTTGAAAAATACTACAATAAGTGTTATTGTTTTAGCACTTAAGCGGTCGCATTGCCCCGCCGCCGCTAAAGCTGTGGCGGACGAAGCAAGCAGTAAGTACTGGTACCGTAGCCAAGTGGTAAGGCGAGAGTCTGCAAAACTCTTATGCGCCGGTTCAAATCCGGCCGGTACCTCAAGCATTTTCTTTTTTCTTAGCCAAAAACAAGCCCTGAGCTATTGACAAAAACCCTAATTTGTGGTATAATTTCTCGTTAATTCATTGAAGGTATCCCTAGAGGGTACTTTTTTAATTAATGAAAATATGCGCTTAGTTGAGAGAAAATCTGCCATTTCTACCCTACAAGTTGTTGTCAATTTGGCGGTATTAGGGGCTGTGTTAAGCCAAGTTGTTTCTCCTATAATGGTAAAGGCTAACTCTAGCCAAAAAATAGCTAAAAATGAGGTTATTAGCCAAGGAAAACCGTTGCCTAAGGTAAACATCCCTTTTGTCGGTAATTTGGTGAAGAAAGACCTGCCGGACAAGGTAATTAAAGCGGTTATTACCGCCTACACCAGTACTCCGGGCCAGACCGATGATACGCCGTTTATTGCGGCTACCGGCAAAAGAGTGCACGACGGCATGATTGCCGCTAATGGCTTGCCTTTCGGCACTAAAATCAAGATTCCTTCTATTTATGGTGATAAAATCTTCGTGGTGGAAGACCGGATGAACTCCCGTTATGGTTATGGCCGTTTTGATGTTTGGTTGGATACCACCAGAGCTGAAGCCAGAAAGTTTGGCGTGAAACGGGTGGAAGTAGAAATATTTTACCCGGAGAAGGTTATTGCGAAGAAGTAAGGATTACACGAATGGTCGCTCAAGGCGACCCACAAATAATGCAAATAAAACAAAAAAGACCTCGCCTAGGCGAGGTCTTTTTTGTTTGAAATTTATATTCGTATTATTCGTGGCCGCAGCATTCGCATTATTCCTCACTAATCTTCACCGATAGTATCTTTACAGGAGTAACCGGTTGGGAGTTTTCTCCCGAGTTGTTCATAGTCACCGGCGCGTTGGCAATTTTATCAACCACATCCAATCCTTTGGTAACTTTTCCAAAAATTACATAATTTGGCGGCAACGGATAATCCGCATGCATGATGAAAAATTGACTGCCATTGGTATTTGGTCCGGCATTGGCCATGGCCAGAGTGCCGCGCAGATATTCGCCGGTAAAAGGTTCATCGTCAAATTTGTATCCCGGTCCGCCAGCGCCATTTCCTTCCGGGTCGCCGCCCTGAATCATAAAGTCTTTAATGGCTCGGTGAAAAATTACGTTGTCGTAAAAATTTTTCTTGGCCAGGAAAACAAAATTGTTTACAGTTACCGGTGTCATGCCGGCGTTTAAAGCAATCTCAATTTCTCCGGCGCTGGTTTTCATTTTGGCGGTGTAAGTTTTATTTTTGTCTATAATCATAATAGGAGTGTTATATTTAGATAAATCTATAGCTTCATTTATGACGACTGTCTCTGTGGTGGTTGTTCCCGGGACAGGCATTTCGTTTGTTACATTTGTTTGAGTGTCTTCTGTTTCAGTTACCGGCTGGGTAGTGGTAATTTTTTTATTAGCAAATAAATATACCGCGCCCGCTACAATTAATATGGCTGGGACTAGGAAAAGCAATGTTTTTTTCATAGCTAACTTATTTAATTTTAAGCTTCTAAAAATTTATTTTTAATGGTTAGAATTGTAACAGAAACAAAAATTTAGTCAACTTTAGCCCGAAATTGTAAAGCTTCGGCCACATGGTCGAGCTTAATATTATCACTTTTTCCCAAATCCGCAATCGTGCGCGCTAGTTTGAGAATACGATTGTAGGCGCGGGCGGAGAGGTGCATTTGGGTGACGGCGGCGCGGAGCAGATCTATGGACTGATCGTCTAATTTACAAAATTGCCGTATTTCGGCGTTGCGCATTTCGCTGTTGCAATGAATATTGGTGTCGCGAAAGCGGTTGGTTTGAATATTTCTGGCTTCCTCTACACGTTGGCGGATATTTTCCGAGGATTCGCCCAGAGCATCAGAGGAAAGCTTATCAAATTTTACGCGCGGTACTTCCACATGCAAATCTATACGGTCTAGCAGGGGGCCGCTGATTTTTTTCTGATAGCGAATTATTTGGCTGGGACCGCAGGCGCAATGTCTGTCCGGATCGCTGGAAAATCCGCACGGACAGGGGTTTTGGCTAGCCACCAAAATAAAGCGCGCCGGAAATGTGAGGACGCCATTAGCGCGCGAGATAGTAATCACGCCATCTTCCAAAGGCTGGCGCAAACTTTCCAAAACTGTGCGCGGAAACTCGGGGAATTCATCCAGAAATAAAACACCGCGATGGGCCAAAGAAATTTCTCCGGGCCGGGGGTGTTTGCCGCCGCCTACCAGCGCCACTCCGGAAGCCGTATGGTGCGGAGCGCGAAATGGGCGTTCTTTTACAAATCCGCTTTGCAATAATCCGGCCACTGAATAAATTTTAGTAACCTCCAGGGCTTCATCGGCAGTCAGGCGAGGTAAAATAGAAGCAAAACTGCGGGCGAGCAAGGTTTTTCCTGATCCTGGTGGTCCGCTCATCAAGATATTATGGGATCCGCTGGCGGCAATTTCCAGCGCCCGTTTTACAAATTCCTGGCCTTTGACCATAGCCATATCCAATTCGTATTGTGGGGCCACAAATTCATTCCAGTTTTCGGGGCGGATATAGGGTTGGATTGGGGTAATATCCGTAAGGTGTTTCACAAGTTGTTTTAAATTTTTCACCGGGTAAATGTCTATACCGCCTACCAAAGCCGCTTCTGGAGCATCTGCTTCCGGCAAAAATATTCTTTTTAATCCAGATTGCTTGGCAAAAATTGTAATTGGCAAAATGCCATTGGTGTGGCGCAAAGATCCATCCAGCGCTAGCTCGCCCACCAACAGCGCGTCGTCTAAATCTATTTGTAAATCATTGCTAATAATAATCACACCCAAAGCCATCGGCAAATCGTAAGCTGGGCCCTCTTTGTGCAGATCCGCTGGCGCTAAATTTACCAAGATGCGAAAATTAAACGGATAAGAGAAATCCGAATTTTTTAAAGCGGAATGAATACGATCCTTGGCTTCGTAAATAGAAGAGTCAGGCAAGCCCACAATATTAAAAGCGCTCTGGCCTTTGTTGATATCTACTTCCACATCCACGGGCAGACAATCTAGTCCGACCGCCGCGGCCGAATTAAGTTTGAGGAAC
The DNA here is from genome assembly GCA_038056955.1 of Patescibacteria group bacterium. GTDB lineage: Bacteria > Patescibacteriota > Patescibacteriia > Magasanikbacterales > GWA2-37-8 > XYD2-FULL-39-9. The sequence continues at coordinate 6,163 of JBBUEJ010000010.1, read as the reverse complement.
ATATCCGTTGAAAATTTTTAATTTTTAATTTTGTAATTTTTAATGCTCCACAAGTATATCACCAAGCCTCCCACAATCAACATGTCGCTAATATTTATTAACGCCGTGCCGATTAAAAAATAATCAATTACTTGGTGGTAAATTATTCTGTCTAATAAATTGGAAATCGCGCCGACTAGTACCATAGACCAGGCCAGCAATAAATTTGGCGCAAACAAATCTTTTTTGTTTAGTTCTCTCCAAAATAAATAACTAATCAGGCTAATCATAGGCAGAGTAATTAAAATAGTCAAACTGTTTGATAATGGCAAACCAAAAGCCACGCCCCGGTTTAGAAAAACCTGCCAGCCAAAATAGGGAGAAATTAAATTGGGCCGGGTCCAGCTGTGAAGGGCCTGCCATTTTAAAATTTGGTCTGTTAACAAAAAAAGTCCGTTGGTTATAATAATTATCCAACGAACTTTTCTCGGAGACATATTTAAACTTCTTGGGTAATAGTTTTTTTGCAGGTCATACAGGAGCTGGAAGTGAGCCGGGCCAGCAATCTTTTTTCTTCAATTAGTTTGTGGCAATACTTGCAGATGCCGTATTCTCCTTTTTCCAATCTGGCTAAAGACTGATTGGTGTCGCGCAGAGATTTTTCTAAATTTTCTTCCAGAGAAAGATTAACCACATAATCGGCCACTTCAGCGGCATTTTCGTCTTCTTTGTCGCCGTAGTCCGGAAAAGTGGTATCAAAATCATCATCCGAACCGGGCTTCTTTTTGGAAAATTTTACTAATTCTTTTTCTAATTTAGATTTTTCTGCCAAAAGCAGAGCCTCTACTTTTTTTAGAAATTCAGCCGAAAATGGTGATTTTATCTTGGACATACTATGTGTATTTAGAAAAAAGAAAGCAGTCGGAGTGACTGGCATTAACCTGCATATTTAATAGTGTAGCACAGGCTAGCAGTTTGTCAATAACATTTTTGTATTTTAAAAGGCGATCTAAGTCCAATTATTAATTAATATGAGACCGATCGCCTTTAAGACTACTAAGGACGAACTGTCCTCTCGAGAGTGGGACACCATTTTTGATGTTCCTTTCTCGAGAGAACGAGATACTAACCTTTTGTAGTAGATTTGACCCTAACCGCTTGTGGGCAGAGCCCCAGTGTTAAAGAGGCCGTGAGGCATTTAACTAATTAGGAGTTACCCGGGAAGAAGTTGGGCATGCCATTGCAATTCTACTTTATGTATAACGCAATTGTTTGCCCAGTTCTAATTTACAGTTTAGAGGTCTAAGTTCGCATTAAGCGAACAATTAAATTGTAGAATGAACTACAAAGATATTATAGCACCTTTTTATGATTATGTCAAGTGTTTGTATAGACTAGTATATACAAACATAATTTTAGCTATAATTAGCGAAAATTGTTTTATTTTGTCCACATTGGACCATACTTATACCCCGACTTATCCACAGTTGTATACACTAGTGTATACAAATTATCTAGAAATATGGGGATAAGTTCATTTTTATTTGGTCCTTGTAGTATAGTCCAGGCTAAACGAAGAAGGAGGTGTGTGCCATTGACAAAATTCATACTTTGTTGTATATTTGGCAGTTCTTTCCACAACCAACCCCAAATTTGGAGTTTGGGCCTTATCAAAGGAGTGTGCCATGAGAGAGCAAGCACTGATCAGGCCGGCCGTTCGTTCGTTTCCGTCTCAACAGATTGCCGCCAAACACGGCTTCAAGGTGATTGATGATGTTCATGAGCCAGCCCAGTTTTCGGCCAAGGATCTCAAGTACGCCTCTTTGTTGAATAAAAACAGAGAATATAGGTGTAACGACAAGATGTGTAATATGGCGATTCGTCCGACAGTTAACCTCGGACTCATTGACGGGGAAAGTATCTTGAAGTGTCAGCAGGACATTCCCCATGCAATACGACCCAACGTCATCTTTTTGATGGGCACGCGTTTGAGCGACTCAAACGGATGTTTGGCTGTTGGGTATCTCTATTGCTGTAAAATAGTCTGGAATATTGGTTTTCGGGTATTGGATCACGACTTGCAGGTCTTGTACAGTCTGGCCAACTGCGAGTAAAAAGTTCGGTCCCCCCTCGACATTCGTCGGGCGGGGGTTTTTTCTTTTTTGACTATTGTCGTGGTAGTGGTATAATTTAACAGGCGAAATTTATATTTTTTAAAATATGCGCAACATTCCTCTAGCTTTAACTTAAGACGATGTTTTAATTGTTCCCAAAAGATCAACCCTTATTTCCAGAAGCGAGGCCATAACCAAAACCCGGCTGACCAAAACACTTAATTTAAATATTCCAATTGTCAGTTCCAACATGGATACGGTTAGTGAGTCGGAAATGGCAATCGCGATGGCGCGGCTGGGCGGAATCAGCATTATTCACCGGTTTATGACCATAGAAGAAAATGCCGAAGAAATTAAAGGAGTAAAAAGAGCGCAGAATTTTATTGTGGCGGATCCTTATACCATTGATTTGAACAAAACAATTGGGGAAGCAAAAAGATTTGTAGCCGCGCGCGGGGTGAGCGGCTTGCTGGTAACAAATGGCGATCGCAAATTAAGAGGCATACTTTCCAAACGCGATTTTGTTTTTGTTAAAGATGATAGCCAGCTGGTGGAACAGGTGATGACTCCTAGAGAAAAATTAATTGTGGGAGGCAGGAGCACGACTTTTGTAGAAGCCAAAGAAAAAATGATGCAGTATAAGATAGAAAAATTGCCGCTGGTGGATGAAAACGACGTGATTATTGGCTTGATAACGGCTGATGATATAAAAAATCTGACCGATTATCCTTTTGCCAATACAGACTTAGCCGGCCGGCTGATTGTGGGCGGTTCGGTGGGTGTGCATGGGGATTATCTGGAAAGAGCGCAGGAGCTGGTAAAGGCCGGAGCAGATGTGTTGGTGGTGGATATCGCGCACGGACATTCGGAATTGATGCTTAACGCTGTAAAAAAATTAAGAGAAAAGTGCGGTGGTACCCAAATAATAGCCGGCAATATCGCGACTGCCGATGGCGCCAGAGAGTTGTGTGAAGCCGGTGTGGACGCGGTAAAAGTTGGGGTGGGTCCGGGCACAATTTGTATTACTCGTTTGGTCACCGGATGCGGCGTGCCGCAATTGACGGCGGTGCTAGAAGTGGCGGAAGTGGCAAAAAAGTACGGTGTGCCCGTAATTGCCGATGGCGGCATCCAAAAATCCGGAGACATTGTAAAAGCTTTGGGCGCCGGCGCCGATACGGTGATGTTGGGGGGACTCTTGGCCGGCACTAAAGAAAGTCCGGGGGTGATAATGACGCGCGGAGATAAAAAATATAAAGTGTGCCGGGGCAGCGCTAGTTTTGCGGTGGCTCAACGCCGCCAGGCTGTACAACAGGAAAATAAAAATTTAAGCGAGGTTGTGCCCGAGGGCGTGGAATCGGTGGTGCCATACAAAGGGCCGGTAGCGGATTTGGTGGGTCAGCTGGTGGGCGGGTTGAAATCAGGAATGAGCTATACAAATTCGCACACCATCGCGGAATTGCAAAACAATGTGGACTTTGTGCAAATTACTTCGGCGGGCGCGCGGGAAAGCGGGGCTCACGATTTGATGGATGTGAAGTAATCATATGCAAAAATTTATTGCGATTTTGTTGGTGCTGGGGGGCGCTTTTTTTGTTTCCGGACAAGTTTTTTCTGCTAATGCCGACATTATTATCAATGAAATCGGCGCTTACGCCACCAGCACGCATGAATGGATTGAGATTTGGAATAAAGGGAGCGAGCCGGTAGATTTAACCGGCTGGAAGTTTTGGGAAAATAGCACTAACCACGGGTTGTCGGTCAGTACGACCGATGCGATTGTGGCTCCAGGTGAGTACGCTGTCATCGTGCAGGATGATAAACAATTTATTTTGGATTATCCAAATTTTACCGGCTCAATTTTTGATTCTTCCTGGAGCAGTTTAAATGAAAGTGGGGAAGAAATCGGTTTAAAAGACGCGGACGAGAATTTTGTGGAAAATTTTACCTATATTTCCGCGCTAAGTTTTTCTTTGCAAAGACGGGATCCGAATTTAAATGATTACACCAGTGCCAATTGGGCGGAGCATGCCAATGGAAATACAGTTGGGGCGGTTAATAATTTTTCCAGTCCGGTTTTGCCGGAACAAACGACCACAATTCCGACCATACCCGCAACGCAAACAGGCGGCAGCGGAGCCACGCCTCAAATTATTATAGAATCACCGCCGCAAAATTTAGCTGCCGTAAAAATAAATGAGTTGGTGGCTGATCCGGAATCCGGCAATGAATGGGTGGAGCTGTACAATACCGGTGCAATAAATTTGGATTTGGCCGGCGCTATGATTTGTGATTCACGCAATACAACTTCCACCTGTAAAAAAATTATTGGCGCTATCGGACCGAATAGATGGTTTGTGGTTGATTTAGGCACTAGGAGTTTTTTAAACAATGGCGGCGATAGCGTGATTTTTAAAGATTCGCGCGGGGCGGTGATAGATAGAATAGATTATGCGGATGAGTTGGCGCCGGATAATGGCCAGTCCTTGGCGCGCGCGGCCGATGGGGCGGATTCGGATAATGAAAGCGATTGGGTAGTCACCGATAAAATTACGCCGGGCGTGGCCAATCTGGCAAGCGAAGCCGAGTCTTCAAACAATGTTTTCGCAAACACAAATTATTTGGTCACATCTACCGCTAGCGAAACGGATTTTCCAGCCGAAATAATAATTAGCGAGCTTTTGCCCAACTCCAAAGGCAGTGACGCGGGCGAATTTATAGAAATAAAAAACAATTCTTCGGTGGAAGCGAATTTATCCGGGTGGTTTTTCAAGAATAAAGACAAAAAGTACGTTTTCCCCGACGATACCGTTATTTTCCCCGGCAGTTTTTTGGTTTTTTACAAAACTGGCACCAAACTCATTTTGCAAAACACTTTGGGAAAAATTGAATTATTTAATAAAGATAAATCCGCGGTTGATTTTGTAAATTATGAAAAGCCGCCGGAAGGAAAAAGCTATGGGCTGGTAAATGGCGAATGGGAGTGGGTTAGTCCTACGCCGGGAAAAGAAAACGCGGATGCCGTAGGGGTGGAGGAAAAAAATACTTCAACAAAAAAATATTCCGGACGATTTTTTACCACCATTATAGACGCTCGCGCCGGACAAAAAGGCGATTGGGCCAGAATAAAAGGTGTGGTGGCGATTTTGCCGGGAATTTTTGGCAGTCAATATTTTTATCTCACTGATGGCAGCGCGGGCATACAAATTTATCAGAGTAAAAAAGACTTTCCGCCGTTAGAGGTAGGCGATTTAGCGCAAGTATATGGAAAAATTTCCGAAGCTACTGGCATCAAAAGAATTAATGTAAAAAGTAAAGATGATATAGATATTTTGTCTATCGGTAACGTGGTAACCAGCACGGAATTAAATGTAGACGAAATTGATGAGAGTTTGGCGGGCGGGTTAGTACAGATTCAGGGCGAGATTATGGAAATAAAAAGCAATTTTATGTATGTGGACAATGGCATTGGCGAAGCGGTAATTTATTTTAAACAAGGAGCAAAAATAGATAAACATAAATTTTTAGAAGGAGAAAATGTGCGGGTAGCGGGTATTTTGGAACAAACCAAAAGCGGCTGGCAAATATGGCCGCGTTCCAATGATGATGTTGAGTCTTTGGGGCCATCGGCGGATTTATTAAAAAAACAAGGATTAAGCAATGGCGGTGATACGGGGTCAAAATATCTAACGGCCACGGCCGGCGGCATTACCACTTTGATTCTTGGGTTTTTATTTCGGGCGCGGGGACTAGTGATGTTGGGCGGGATAAGGAACATTTTTAAGAAGGATAAAGAGGTGATTTAGCCTTGAAATTTATCCAAGTTTGTGATAAAGTTGGTGGCGAACATGGAAGGGTGGCCGAGCGGTTTAAGGCAACAGTCTTGAAAACTGTCGTACCGAAAGGTACCGTGAGTTCGAATCTCACCCCTTCCGCAAATTTTCGAAAAGAGTTTCAGAACCAAAAATATGGTCGGCGCGAAGCGCCGTCTGTTCTGCATTCCCCCCACAAAATCCTGATTCTGCAAGGATTCGCCACGCTCCGCGTGGCTCAAAAAGTACGGTTCGATCCTT
>JBBUEJ010000009.1:0-1854 GCA_038056955.1 Patescibacteria group bacterium | reverse complement strand
AACAAACAATTCCAACGGCAATTGCGGCATGGGCGCGGATTTTATATCCCGGCGCCGGGAAATTAACGATTCAATCATTTTTACCAGTTGTGGAGGAGAAATTTTGAGACTGGTTTTTTTGAGCGCTTTTAAAGCTTCGTCGCTATAATCGGTATTGATATTTTTTGTCTGCGGATCAACCTGCAAAATCATCAGCAAACGCAGAGCTTCCAGGCAGTCATAGGCAAATTGTTCCAGATTCACGCCGTCGGCCACAAGTTCCTGAATCATTTTTATGGCGGCACCGGCCTGTTTTTCCAAAATAAAATCAATAAATTCCAGCACCGCTTGAACACTGGAAGTAGGCAAAATCATTTCCGCGTCTTCCGGGCCAACACTCTTCAAATCCAAACTTAATACTTGTCCCAACAAGCTTTCGGCATCGCGCATACAGCCGTCGCTTTTGTTGATAATGCGTTCCAAAACTTTTTTATCAACTTTTATTTTTTCGCTATGACAAATTTCTCCCAACCGCTTCAGCATATCGTCATAGCCGACCCTTTTGAAATTAAAACGTTGACATCGGGAAATAATGGTCGCCGGCAATTTATGCGGTTCGGTAGTGGCTAAAATAAAAATTACATGGCTAGGCGGTTCTTCCAGAGTTTTCAACAGCGCGTTAAATGAGCCGCCCGACAACATGTGCACTTCGTCTATAATAAAAACCTTGTATTTTGATTTGGTGGGTTTAAATTGTGCATTTTCAATAATATTTTCGCGCACATTATCCACACCCGTATGAGTAGCCGCGTCCATTTCAATTACGTCTATGTTGTGGCCGTTGGTAACTTCAACGCATGATGAACAAGCGCCGCACGGCTCGCTACCTCCTTCTTTTTTGTCTGCGCAATTAATCGACTTGGCCAACAGTCGGGCCAAAGTGGTTTTACCAGTTCCGCGCGGGCCGGAAAAAAGATAGGCGTGCGCTATCTTATTGGTAGTTATCTCGTTGGTAATTGTTTTTATGATATGTTCCTGCCCCACGACATCGGTAAATTGTTGCGGGCGGTATTTTCTATAGATTGTGGACATATATTAATTACAGCGTTGTCTCGCTTAGTCCGGTTTTGCTTTCCGCTACCACCGTTCCCAACCGCGCTCGTTCGGCTATCTCCGCTTCTACAAGCTCTCTTGGCCGGCCATATTTTAAGCGGGATAGTTCTTTAATGGCCGCGGCCAGCTCTTTGTTGCCGGCCCGAGGCGGATAAGTAAACATATTAAACGGCTTGGCGGCGGTATTGTCAATTAAAAGTTTGACATAAGCCGTGTATTGTTCCACATTCACCAAATCATAGGCGCTAAATACCGGCGCGAATTCCTTGGCCAGAACCTCGGCATCTTCCACGCCAATGCGGAAAGAAACAATGGTGCCGGCATTGCCCAGCACGGCGTCGCGCACGGTAGTTTTGCCTTTATTATCTTCCAGCTGTTTCATATATTGGTGAGCGATTATAAGCTCCAGGCGATATTTTCTGGCTTCAGAAAGAATGGTGGCAATAGATTCGGTAATAAAATTTTGAAACTCATCTATGTATAAATAAAAATCATGGCGTTGTTCTTCGGGCATGGAGGCGCGTTCCAAGGCGGTCATCTGTAGTTTAGAAACAATAATTAATCCTAATAAATTTGAATTTATTTCTCCCACTAAGCCCTTGGCAAGATTGACCAGCAAGATTTTTTTCTTATCCATTATTTCCCGGAAATTAAATCCAGAGTGCGATTGGCCGATAATATTTCTGATCATGGAGTTTTCCACGAACCGGCCTACTTTGGAAATTAAATATCCCAGCATTTCTGATTTGTGTAAGTCTGAAG
>JBBUEJ010000008.1:0-2648 GCA_038056955.1 Patescibacteria group bacterium | reverse complement strand
TAAATCTCTATATTTACTTTTCTTGATTTGTGGTGTAGCATTGAAGTAATAGAAAGTTAATGGTACTTATATTTTAATACTACTACCACGATATTAGTATGTCAAACATAACAAAAACACTTAGAAAACTTAGGGAGGCCAAAGGGCTATCCCAAGAAAAGTTAGCGAGATTGGCCGATGTCGCTAATAATACAATTATTAAAATTGAAGCTGGTAAAAACCAGAATCCAACACTTGATACCCTCAAAAAAATAGCAAAAGCTCTTGAGGTTAGTGTTGATGATTTAATTAAATAACAATATGGAACAAGAAAAACCAAAAAAGAAAAGTAGTTGGTCTTGGAAGATTGAAGAAGAAGATCTAAAAAACCAAGTTGAGAATTATAAAACTCTAAAAATTACAGAATCTTATCGCGGAATATCAGTTTTGATTATTTCTGCACTTCTCGGACTCTCTTTGATTTTAAGTTTCGCCGGCATATACGCTGACCCCACTACAATTTTCTTAGGGCTAATAATTTATTTGCCAATTATATTTTTTGTTTACAAAGGACATCGTTGGGCAATTATTGCTTTAATGCTGTTGTGGACTTTTGAAAAGGTCTATTCTCTTTATGAAGTTGGCCAGAGCGGAAGTGGAAGCGGAATAATGCCAATAATTTGGTGGTTAATTGTTATGCCTTATTTTTGGAAAGCTTTGAAAGTTGAAAATGAGAGGAGAAAATTAATTCCTGCGACCAGTAGTAGTGTTGGCTCAGTTTTTTGTCATAAATGTGGAGGACAGAATGAGGCAAGCTCGAAGTTTTGTTATAAATGTGGTGCTAAAATGATTACTAACGAATAATTTATGCACTGTCCAAATTGTGGAAATAAAATCAGTGGTAACGAAAACTTTTGCGAGTCGTGCGGACACGATCTAAAGCAAAAAGTAGACGTTGTAAAAGAGGAGAGCGACGCAACAGAAGCGTTGATTTCTATTAATGTTTCAAAAACCCAAACACTTGTTTTCTACGATAGTTTTCTAATCTATAAAGGAACACGGCTAAACTACAAAGACATAGATGGAATGTCCTATCTACTGACTAGAACAAAGCACAGTATAAATTTTATACCAACCCACACATCAAGCACATTCAAGATTAAACTAGAGGCCAATGGACATAAATACGAGGTTGATTCTTCCGCGACCTCGTTCATGTTTTTCCAAGGGAAAAATCAAAAGGAAAAAGAAGAAATTTTTGGGAAATTGGTTTATGTCTTGGATAACTTGATAAAGCGATTTGTTCTCATAAATCAGTTAATTAAATATGGCAAAGAAAATGAACTCAAAATTGGAGATTCTCTTACTATAAACTCGAAAGGATTTTTCAAGAAAAGATTTTGGCGAAGTCCAGAATTTTTGCCTTGGGATCAATACTATAATTCGGTTTTACACCAAGGGAATTTTCATATTTACAAATCAGATCCCTCCAAAAAATATAAGTTGTATTTTGCTTGTTCAATGTCTGTAATGAACACTGCTATATTCCCCGATTTATTAAATATTCTTTTCCAGAGCAGTGGAGTTATTAATCCGGAAGAAATTAAAGATTTGGAAAAGAAAAAAGATGAAATTGTGCCTGATGAAAAGGCAAAGGATGGCTCAAAGAATTTTTGCTGGTCTTGTAGCGCGCCGAATGAAACAGGGCAAAAATTCTGTAAGCATTGTGGGAGTAAGTTATAGTAAAAATCATGTATTGCAAAAATTGTGGCACAAATGTAAAAACGGGTAGTAAATTCTGCCAAAACTGCGGCCAAGAAGTTAAGATTGGCAGATTTACTATTTTGAGAACAAGATTTTTTGATTGGTTAAAGGAACACAAAAAAGGTCTTTTAATTTTCGCCGGTGTCGTTCTAGTTTTTGTAATCATTAGTGCTTATGAGGATTCTTCAACTAATCAAACCACCACAAATTATCCAGCCGTACAAACAACTTCTTATAATCAAAATAATATCGTCACTTCTGTCGTAAATATATTGTGTCCAAGTACGCAGTCTGACGATGAATCAAGTGGTGGTTCTGGGACGATAATAAGCGAAGATGGTTTAATCCTTACAAATTCACATATTATTCCGCAAGACAAAAAATATATTCATGTTGACGAGGTTGGATGTCTAGTAGTGTTACCAGATCCAACCACTGGGCAACCAGATGGTATATATTTAGCTCACCCAATCGTTTTGCCAGGCATAAGCGACAATTATGATTTAGCATATATGAACATTTATGCCGCTTATTATGATACAGACACGGGAGAATATAAAGGAACATATCCAAGAAAATTTCCATTTGTGGACACCGCGACACAGTGTACTGCTAAACTTGGCGAGCCAATTCGTATTTTCGGGTACCCGGCTTTAAGCGGTGGCTATTCGTTAACAATTACTGATGGCGTGGTTAGTAGTTTCCCTGGCGATGGTCTGATTGTAACTTCTGCAAAAATTAGCCACGGAAATTCAGGTGGTTTAGCAGTTGATAAAAATGGATGTATGGTTGGAGTACCATCCATGGTCAGTTCTGATGAATCAGAAAGTTTAGGAGTAATTTACTCGATGGATTTAGTGAGACAGTTTGATGATGAAGTAACAACATACGTTAATAATTTGAAG
>JBBUEJ010000007.1:0-1763 GCA_038056955.1 Patescibacteria group bacterium | reverse complement strand
ATGCGGGGGATTTTTTAGTAGACAATAGTCAAGTTTTTTGATATATTAACATAATAATATGGGCTACACCGCATATATACTCATTCGCTCATAAATAATCTATTTCAAAAATAAACGAGCAAGCTCATTATTTTCTCATATATTATTTAACTCACTCATTTCGCATATAAGCTATTTTTTATGCATAAAGTTTTACGGATTTTAATTTTATCGGATTTATTTATTATCGGTAGTTTTGGATTGGTACAGCCAATTTTTGCCGTTTACATGATTCAAAATGTGGTCGGCATTTCCCTGACGGCGATTGGTATTGCAACCACTATTCAATTGGTAACCAAAGCTATCATGCAAATCATAGTGGCTAAATGGACAGATGAAGAGCCGGGAAATCGTCGGGAATTAGTGGCCCTGCTTATCGGTTCTGTATTAATGAGTCTAGTTTCTTTTGGGTATATTTGGGTCCACAATCTTTCTATGTTGTACGTTTTGCAATTTTTATATGGCTTAGGCGGGGCTTTGGCTTTTCCGGGCTGGGTAGTGATTTATAGTCGTTATATTCGCGCAGAAAAAGCGGGTTACGAATGGTCGGTATATAGCACAATTGTCAGTTTGGGCACAGCCACTGCCGCGGCCATTGGAGGGTACATGGCTGAAGCTTATTCTTTCACGCACCTTTTTGTTGTTATTGGCACACTTTCTTTAATTGGCAGCAGTTTTATTAGCTATATTTTTAAGCAGGAGTTTACCAAACAAAACCCATGAAAAAAGAACGCTTAGGCCCGGTTAAACAAGTTTATAAAGGAACTATTTTTAACATCTTACAAAGAGAGGTGTTTTTTCGAAGTGGCCAAAAAAAACTTTTTGAGTATTGCGTGCGGCCGGATTCGGTAACTATATTACCATTTGACGATAAAGGCAGATTATTGTTAATAAAAGAATACCGGCATGGTTTTAAGAAAAATGTTTGGTTTTTACCGGCCGGAAGAATTGATAAAGGCGAGTCCGCGTTTGAAGCGGCCAAAAGAGAGTTGCGTGAAGAGACTGGGTTTGGGGCAAAGACTCTTAAAAAAGTTTATCAAAAATCTCCCAGTAATACTTTGATTTGGAATATTCATATTTACGCGGCCAAGAATTTGTTTTTGGCCCCGCTGAAGGGCGATGAAGATTTTCCGATTAAAGTGGCGCCAACCCCATTTGCCAAAGCCTTAAAGATGGCGCTTGATGGCACGATTAAAAACGAATTTATAGCCTTTCATATTATTAAATTTAATTACATGCTTAAGCATGGGCAGTTTAAGTGGTAGTTATGATTTTTATTTTAGTAGCGATTTATTTTTTACTTTTTTTATTTCTCGCTTGGAAGAATTTTCGTCTGGCGGTTATTTTGTTTATTATTTTTCTCCCGAGCTATCTTATTCGGTTTGAAGTTGGACCGTTGCCATCCACGGCTTTGGAATTGTCTTTTGGCGCATTATTTTTGGCTTGGCTAATTAAATATAGCCGTCATGATTTTAGAAATATTTTAGCCACTAGCCAGAAACACAAAATATTATTTATTGCCTTTGATTTATTTTTTATAGCTTCGATAGTAAGTATTTTTGTCAGTGATATGCCCATTCCGTCTTTGGGAGAATGGCGCGCTTATTTTTTAGAGCCGATGATTTTATTTTTAATTTTGATTGGGCGAAAAGACGCCATAAAAGCAATGGATTTGGCTTTGGCTTTGGCGCTTTCTACTTTAAGCATTAGCGTTTACGCGATTA
>JBBUEJ010000006.1:0-8721 GCA_038056955.1 Patescibacteria group bacterium | reverse complement strand
AAAATGACGAATTGGCCGTAACTATCCCCAGCTGGCGAGCCACCAAAGATATTTCTATTCCGGAAGATTTGGTGGAAGAAATAATCCGTGTTTACGGATATGATAAAATTGAAGCGAGTTTGCCGGAGTTTTCCATTACCCCGCCGGAATTATCCAAATCCAAAAATTTGGAAAGACGCTTAAAAAACGTTTTGGTTAACGGGTTGTCTTATACCGAAGTGTACAATTATTCTTTTATTTCTCCGCAAACCATAACCAAGCTGGGAGATGATGTGAAAAAATATTTGGAATTGGATAATCCGCTGTCGCAGGAACGGCCGTTTTTGCGCCGCCATTTGTTGAATAATTTATTGGAAAATGTAAAAAAGAACATTGATGATTATCCGGAATTGCGACTGTTTGAAACGGGAAAAAAGTTTTTGCCGGAAAAGCCTGGGGCCAGAGCGGTAGCCAACAGCAGTGAACTTTTGCCCAGACAACACACTTGGTTGTACGCGGTTTTTGCCGGCAAAAAAATTAAAAATCCTTTTTGGGAAACACGCCGGGCGGCAGAGGCAATTTTTCATGAACTGGGCAGAGAACTTAAACTGGAAAAAGTAAAAGAATTGCGGCCATGGCAGCATCCGGCGCGTTCGGGCCAGGTTATGGTCGGCGAAAATTATGTGGGGGCGGTATTTGAGTTTCATCCCACGGTTATAGCCAATTTTGGTTTGGAATGCCCGGTGGCGATGATGTCTCTGAATCTGGATGAGTTAGTCGGTTTGCCTGAAGCCGAAAAAAAATATAAGACTCTTTCGGAATTCCCCCCTATGGAACGCGATTTGGCAATTTTGGTAAAAAAATCCGTGGCGCATGCGGATATTCTGGTAGCGCTCTTAGATGTTAATCCTCTTTTACAATCGGTAGAATTATTTGATGTTTATGAAGGCGAAGTTGGTAATTCCCCGCTTGGGCGGGGTAGGGGTGGGTTGGAGGACGGTAAAAAAAGCATGGCTTATCATTTTGTTTATCAAAGCGCGGAGCGAACGCTGGTAGCCGAAGAAGTAGATACAGCGCACGAAAACATTATAAAAATACTTCAAGAAAAATTTGGCGCGGAGGTGAGGTAAAAGTGCAAGGTAATTCCCCGCTTGGGCGGGATAGGGGTGGGTTGGTTCGGCCTCGCCGTCAATTGTCATCCCGAGCGAGCCAGCCTAGGCGGGCGACGAAGGATCTATACCAATAAATAAAAACTATATAATTGTGAGGTGTAGGCAAGTTTTAACGCCAGGAATTGGATAAAATTATGAAAAGAAAATCTTCAAATAAAAATTTACACAAGGCAGGCAAAGCGAAGAAAGACGAGTTTTATACCCAGCTCGTTGATATTGAAAAAGAGCTCAAACACTATAAGGATCAATTTCGGGGCAAGATTGTGTACTGCAATTGCGATGATCCGTTCGAGAGCAACTTCTTTAAATATTTTGCAAACAATTTTAATCATCTAGGACTGAAAAAACTCATCGCCACCAGTTACGTACCATCGCCAATAGCCGGTACCCAACTTCCACTACTTGAAATAGAAGGATTAAAACCCGACGGCAAAGAGCCGTTCAAAATAGAAATCAATGAAGTGCTTGATATAAATAATGACGGCGCCATAAACCTGGGCGACGTGGAGTACCTCTTGAAGCATGACAAGAATATCGCGACACCCTTAAGTGGAAACGGCGATTTCCGTAGTGAAGAATGCGTTAACCTGCTTAAGCAAGCCGATATAGTCGTGACCAATCCGCCATTTTCTCTATTCCGTGAATATGTGGCGCAGCTTGTGAAGTATGATAAAAAATTTGTAATAATTGGTAATACAAATGCACTAACTTACAAAGAGATCTTTAAGTTAATTAAAGACGACAAGCTTCGTACTGGTTATACAAATTTTAATGTTGGAATGTTTTTTGTAGTACCAGACGACTGGGAACATTTTCATCATATGGATGAGAAAGGAAGAAAAATTGCGCGGGTATCGACTTCGTGCTGGTTTACAAACCTTGAAGTTGAAAAACACGAGCAAGATATCACTCTTTATAAAAAATATACACCTGAAGAGTATCCTAAATACGATAACTATAATGCTATTAATGTTGATAAAGTATCCGAAATTCCCATGGACTATAATGGTTCTATGGGTGTGCCAATTACTTTTGTTGATAAGTACAATCCAGAACAATTTGAGATTATTGGGCAAGGGCAAGGTAATCTCTATAGAGAATTAACACCAAAGGGGTTAAATAATAAATTTGTTGAAAATTATTATAAAACAGGTGGAACAGGTGCGATAAAAGAAGATCACCCAGTTTTAGGTTATTATGATAAAAATAATAAGGCAACCATTCCCTATATGAGGATAGTTATTAAAAATAAAAAAGTAAAAAAATAATATGAAAATTGATATTGAACCACAACCAAACACTAGTATTACTGAGCCAGTATCTTTTGATTTAGCAAGTTACATAATATTTGCGGGAGAAAACAATTCAGGAAAAACTCATTTAATTAAAGCAGTTAAAGAGCACAAGGACTTGAAAGATTTTAAGGTAATTTGTATTCCAGCTGAGCGTATTCAACCACAGAGTAAAGAAGCTAGCGCCTCAACAAAAACAAGTGCCTTTTTTAAGGTTTTGGATTCTATTTTAAAACCAATATTTAATAAGGATATACTAAAAGATTTAGTACAAAACTTTAACAATTCTCAGGATAGAAAGGATTTTGTGGGAAAAATAAATGTTATTCTCAATGATTTTGGAGTTAACAAGAAAGAATTTAATGTAAAAATCAATGAAGATGAATTCAATAAAGATTTAATTATTAAAATAGCAAAAGCGTTTGTTAAAGATTTGCACCAAAATGGTGTTGAGGAAGTTGATTTTGAGAGTATTGGCATGGGAACTCAGAGGTTAATCGTAGCTGCGCTTATAAAATACTACGAAGAGAAAGACATCGACCAAGACAAAAAAGTGTTAATAATTTTCGAAGAACCAGAGGCGTATTTACATCCAAAGTGGAAAGAATCATTATATAATTCACTGTATAAGCTTTCTCAAAAAGGGAAAAAGGTTCTAATCACAACTCATGATCCCTATTTTATAGAATTAGGAGAACAGCAAACCATTTATAAAGTTTTTCGTGATCCGAGTAAAAAAGATGCGACGTGGTTAGATAAAATCGATAATAAAAAAATATTACCCCATAAATCACATCCGGGAATTAATTACCAAATATTTGGAATACCAACCGAAGCATATTTCTTGGAGTTATATGAATATGCAAAACGTTTAACTTTAGTAAACATTCTGAGTAAAAACGAAGGTGATAAATATTTTTATGTCGATTTCGATAATGATATGTTTAAAAATTACTTCAAAGCTAAAAAAATTCTTCAAGATTGTAAAGATGACAGTAATGTAGATGTGACATCTATGACTAGGTTGAGACATAATATTGCTCACTACAAGAATGAAAAGTGTACAATGAATATTAAAGATGCAACAGATAATATGATTGATTTCTTAAAAGATTATTTAAAAATAATATGAAAATTGGATTACATAAAATTTCAATTCGTAAAGTAATCGCTGGCTACAAAGACAGCGCCGAGGAGGGTGTGGTCGCTTATAGCGGCAAACTGGATATTCGTCCAAAATATCAGCGTGAGTTTGTATACAAGGAAAAGCAACGCAATGCCGTGATAGAAACGATCAAAAACAGCTTTCCGTTGAATGTGATGTATTGGATGGCGAGAGAAGATGGCGGTTACGAAGTGCTGGACGGCCAACAGCGCACTATCAGCATCGGGCAATATGTTACCGGCGATTTTTCGCTGAATGACCGTTTTTTTCATAATCTTACCAAAGAAGAGCAGGATAAAATTTTGGATTATGAGCTAATGATTTATTTCTGCGAAGGTACAGACAAAGAGCGGTTGGACTGGTTTAGGGTTATCAACATTGCCGGCGAAAAATTAGCAGATCAAGAAATTCGTAATGCAGTTTATACTGGACCATGGCTTAGTGATGCTAAATTAAAATTTAGCAAATCAAATTGCGCAGCATATTTATTGGCAAATGATGGCGGGCAATTAGTTAGTGGCTCCCCAATACGGCAAGAGTATTTAGAAACCGCGCTTTTATGGATAAACAACGGCAAAATAGAAGATTATATGGCCAAACATCAGCACTACACAGATGCTGATGGATTGTGGAATTATTTTCAAAAAGTGATTGCCTGGACGCGAAAAATCTTTCCGAATTATCGACGGGAAATGAGCAACGTGCCGTGGGGCGAATTGTATAACCAATTCAAAAACAAAGAGTTTGATTCAAAAAAATTAGAAAAAGAAATAACAAAATTAATGCAAGATGAGGATGTGACTAAGAAGTCTGGTATTTATGAGTATGTTTTAACGAGAAATGAAAAATATTTAAATATCCGCGCTTTTACAGATAAACAAAAGAGAGAGACTTATGAAAAACAAAAGGGGATTTGCAGAAAATGCAAGAGACCCTTTGAAATAGAAGAAATGGAAGCAGATCATATAAAACCTTGGCACGAGGGAGGCAAAACAACTTCAGGAAATTGCCAAATGCTGTGCAAACAAGATAATCGAACTAAGTCCGGGAAATAAAAATCGTATAAGGAAAAGAAAAATATGACATCTGATTATTATCTTAAGTATGAGAAGGAAAGATGTCTTGATTGCGCTCAAAAAATATATTCAGGTTATTTACCAAAAGATCAATATAAAACCGCCCAGGACATATTCAATAATCTTAAAGATGATTATGAAAAAAATAAATTCCTGAAGACATCGTTCTTCTATTTTCATCGCGGGTGGAATATTGCAAACAAAAGCGGTTGGCAAGAAGAATTTGATGAGGGGTTTATTTTTATAACACTAATTTCAGTTTTAGAAACTATAATGAGTCCAAGTAGTTATTTAGATTTTGGCAATTGGCTAAAGAAAAATAATAAAATAGGTAATGCGGTTGATCTGTGGAAAGAATATAATACTAATTTTGGAATAACAAAAAAAGTAAAGGATTTTTTTGAGAAATATATTGACAAGAATAATAAAGAAGTTTTTCTTTCGCGCATCTCGATTTGGGATAAAAATTCAAAAGAAATGATTAAACATAATAATGTAGCACAAATAGCGGACCTCTTTTATTCCTTAAGAAGTGAGTATGTTCATTGCTCAGAAATTATTCCGATTTGTGAAAATGTAGCCGCATCTTTCTCTTTTAATGGAATTGACTATTCAAGTGATGTTAATTTTAAACAGTTTCGGGAAATACTGGAGGCGTCATTTCTGAATTATTTTTTAGAGAAAGCAGGGGAGATAAAAGTGGTGGTGGGGAAAGAATAAGCCGCAAGCCACCTTGAAGTTATCGTTAGTTGTGTTATAATGCGAGTGTTATCTAATTGAGCAAATAGAAGCAAAATATGAAGAAAGACGCTAGGGAAAATTTCCTTAAAATATACGCCAATTTGCCAATCGGTGTAAGACAGGAGATTATTTTAGTATTGGAAGACGGACGTCCTATTACTTGGGACGTTGCTTTTATTGAAGTGCAACAAGATACAGAGTTAAGTAGCGCTATTTTAGAAAAACTAGAAAGTTTACAGATTATTTAATTTTTTTAATTATGGTATCAGATAACAATGAAAAAAATGTGTTGTCGGATGAGGATGTGCGAAAGTTAGTAATGGCGCGCTTATCCGTTTTATCCAGCGATGCTATAATTTCTCTTGGTTCAGAGGGGAGTTTTACGCGTGATCAATTAGTAGAAAGTGTTGAAAGGGGTGATAAGATTGGCGAGAAATTGGCCGAAATTCAAATGGAGTGGTTAAGATCATTTAAAGAAGTCGTGGCTATATGAGGCTGATAGTCACAAGACCGCAACATGATGTTACTACAAGATATCTCTCCAGTTGGGCTGGGGAGATTATTGATTTTGCAAAGAAAAAAGGAGTCGAGGTTTGTGATTTGGCGAAAGAAAAAGCAAATAAAAATGAACTTGAGGGCAGGGTTAAGAAATTAAAACCAGAAGCCATTTTTCTAAATGGCCATGGCAACGATGATTGTGTCACCGGACATGACAATAAAGTGATGGTGAGTGTTCAGGAAAATTACAATATATTAAATAATAAAATTACATACGCTTTATCGTGTAACTCGGGTAAAGAACTGGGGCAAAAAGTAGTAGAAAATGGCGGGGCAGCATATATCGGGTATTCTGACGAGTTTGCCTTTATATGTGATAATAATTATCTGCATAGACCAATAGATGATCCAAAGGCCAAGCCGTTTATGGAAGCGTCAAATCAAGTAATGATTTCGTTATTAAAAGGCAATAGCGCGAAAGATGCATCTGAAAGATCTAAAAATAAATTTAAAGATAGTCTCGTTAAGCTTTTATCAAGCAATGCCGATCCAGATTCTTTGCAAGCAGCGCAGCTTTTATTTTGGAATATGCGTAGGCAGGTGTGTTTGGGGGGCATGGATGCTAAAATATAAATTTAAACCCGTGTGGTTAGCTTTATGGTTTGACGGAGGATGAGATAAAAGTGGTGGAGGGGAAGTAGAAATAGAAAATCAAAAAATCCATCTAGGAAATAACATTTTTTTTGGCTCATTTTAGCTATTTTATGCGGCCTTGACATTCCTAGTATATTGTAATATACTATAAGAGGTATATACTAGTATAATTAAAGTTACTATGGAAAAAACAGAGGTAATAGCCTATGTACAACAACAAATAGTAAGCACGCCCGAACGCCTTCGCGCGCTGACGCACAACCGCTTAGGGCATCCTTATCCCAAGCGGCATATTTTTGTTAAGTTAGAAGATTATCTGCGTAAGTTTTTGGCCAAGCAAGAGCAAAGTCCACGTTCCGTTATTATTACAGGCATGCGTGGTGTCGGCAAAACTACGGTATTGGCTCAAGTCTGTGCAAATCTTTTGCAAAAAAACATCATCCCTCAACAGCGCGTTTTGTTTATTTCTTTAGAAGAAGTTGTGAATGTATTAGATAGTTCATTGGTTGGGGTGTTGGAAGCATTACAGGAAATTATCGGGGAGAAGTTGGATCGCACAGGCGCGCCAGTATTTCTTTTTTTTGACGAGGTGCAAAAAGATAATCGTTGGGGGGCTGAATTGAGGTCGTTATATGAAAAAAATAAAAATATATTTATTTTCTGTACCGGTTCTTCGGCGGTCGAGCTTCAGACCAATCCCGATATTGCAGGCCGTCGATTTTTGTTTGAAAAACTTCCTCCATTGAGCTTTGGCGAGTATCAAATGATACAGCATGAGGTGTATCCTATAAAAGACATAAAATCAAAGATTGTTAAATCGCTTTATTTTGCAAATTCAGGGGAGGATGCGTTTAAGCAATTGTCGCAGTTGCAACCAAATGTATTATTATACTGGACTAAAGCGCATAGAGATGATGTTGAGCATTATATGAAAGTAGGTACACTGCCATTTGCGTTGTCTTTTCCCAAGGAGGATACTGTATACGACGCTATTTCTTCAATGTTGGATGCGGTGGCAACAAAAGACTTGGTTCAATTTGGCAAATTTGAATATGATACGCTTTTAGCAGTTAAACGATTGTTATTTATTTTGGCGGAGAATGATACCACAAGCATCTATCAGCTTGAACGGGTGTTAGGACTTAATCGACTTACCATCCAAAACGTTTTGGAAGCTTTAGAAAAAACTGAATTACTTATCCGTGTTCCTGCTCACGGATCAAACATGACTGTTGCTAAGCAGCCGGCGAAATATTTATTTATGTCTCCGGCCATCCGCATGAGTTTTTTTCGCATTACCGGTAATTCACAAACATTTCAAACACGCAAGGGGAAATTACTTGAAGATTTAGTCGGTACGCACCTATATCGTGAATTTGTTAGTCGTGGGGTCGGAACTGTGCGTTATGATGCCATGCAAGGAGGCGCTGACTTTATACTTCAAATTGACAACAAAAGACAAATAGCTATTGAAGTAGGACTGGGAGCAAAAGATAAAAAGCAACTCATCCAAACTATGAAAAAAACACAGTGTGAATATGGTATAAATATTTCAGCCAACTCTTTGGCATGGGATAGCGAGCATAATATACTGAATCTCCCCATGGATTATTTTTTGATGATGTAATGTTTAATAAAGATATTTCTAACTAAAAATTATCAGTTAACTTATGGTTAAAATAAATAAGTCAAAACTCAGAAAGACTGGTAGGGTATTAACGTGGGAAGAAGAAAGAAAGGTTTGGCAGGATGCGGCTGGCGCTGATGTGATAAAACGTTTAGGGTCGATGTCCAAAGAGGAGTATGATTATTACGATAACTTGTGCCTACTTAAATAAGTAGCGAAAGTGTGTTATAATATATTCAGCTTAATTATTAATGATCGCCGCCGCAGTCAGCCTGGTCAAAGCTAAGGCGATCGAAGGAGGGTAATATGTTAGAAACTTCAAAAGATATTTTATATCTGGTAATCGCTTTTTGTGTTTTGTGGATTACGGTATTTTTGTGCTGGATGTTTTATTACGTCGCCAGAATTTTAAAAAATGCTAACGCCATAGCCGAAGAATTCCGTTCTCGTTTGCAGATGTTAACCGAGGCCATAAATTATGTGCGCGGCAAGGTAGAAAATATTCATAGTTTGCTGG
>JBBUEJ010000005.1:0-5469 GCA_038056955.1 Patescibacteria group bacterium | reverse complement strand
GCGGCGGCTGGGTTATCAGAAGCCAAAGAAACCATTAAGCTACCACCAACGACTGGAGCGCCACCACCACCTACGATAGCTCCATCTTGGGTTCTGTTGCTTAATGAGGTAACCGCGGCGTCAACAGTGGCGCCAGCGGTAGTTCCTACTAAAGCGGCAGTGCCTACAGCATGAACGAAAGCAGATTTGAATCTGTTCGCGGTCATACCAGCGGCTGTAACTTCTTTTAGCATGTTTCCGGCATCTACATACCAGGTTTTGCCGGCATTACTTACCAACATACCTTCGTGTACTGTACCGGCAACATCCGGGCCTCTCATTGTGTAATGAGGCCAGAAAGCATCGGCCACAACTTTTGCCTTGAAACTTGCGCCATACAAAGTCTTGGCATCAGCCATACTGATTTTGGCCAAAGAATTGCCTGGTAATACTACATATAATTGGTCGGAAGACGGTCTCTTCACAACCCATGAACCGGCGCGGTAGTTTACGGCGCCCGGGTAAGCGCTAGGAACTGGTAAAGAATCAAAACAAGCTTGAGTTACTGTTACGTAACCGCCGTATGATTCATTTACATTCCAGCTCTTGAACTCATCGCCTGACGGGAAATACATTACTTTCATGTCTTTGTTGACAGAATAGATAGCTGGGAATCCAGATACCTTTACCATGTCACCCGCCGCTAATGTTGGGCAAACTGCGGCAATAGCCACGGCTGGCAACAAAGCAGACACGCCGACAGACCACAACATTGTGGTTCCAACGACGCTGGCGGTAAAGACTTTCTTTCCGAATTTTAATACATCGCTCATAATTTAAATAATTCTTCTTTGATCTTACGCGCTCCGCTAATGCGAAGTCCGATAAGACCAAAGTTTTTCCCGACTGAGTCGGGATACAATGGTTCTGCGAGTCTTTATAGACCCTCGACCTGTTGCAGATACCGTGATTAACTTTTTTTCTCTCTCGTGTATAATCCTGAACGAGTCGGGATGACACACCAAAGAAAAAATTACTTTTTTGTACTGGTTAAACTGGTTGTGCTAAAAATTACCATCGCCGGCGTAGATGTGGCAATTTTTACAGTGGTGGATACGTTAAGTATTATGCTTAAACTACTGCTCGAGGTGGTAGTTACAAAAATAACGGTGCTGGACACAACCGGACCTTCCGCGGCTATGGCCACAACCGGCAAAACATTTTGTACAGCTTTTAAGGTATCATCGGTAATTTTTTCGGATAAAGTGGTGGCGGCGTTGGCTTCTTTTATTTTATCAACGGCTTGAGTTAGGTTGTCTTGTGACAACAATACCTGTCCTTCACTGGCAGTCTTGCCGGCAGTAGTATTAAATTGTTGAGTACTGCTAACCGCGTCTTGAGTTTGTTTTGAGGTAGCGTCAATTTTATCCGACAAGGCTCGGGTGCTACTGACCAAATCTGTGCCTTTTGCATCGTGAGCCAACTCATTAACTTCTGTTTTTACCACGCCCATCACTTTATTTACCTCGGTAACACTCTGTTTTGAGTCATTGGCGTCTTTTACGGCTGATTGCAACTGATCATTAATCGCCTGTTTAACATCGTCTTTGGAAACACTGGTGTCGCCCTGTAAATGTTTTTCTACCATAATCTCTACCGCTTTTACCGCGGTATCTTTGGCTAAATTTTTTACTTCGGAAACTTGAGCGGATAAATCACTGGCGCCGGTGGTAGTGTCGCTGTTAGTTAATAAATTTACTTTTACTTCTTTTAAAACATCTTTGATTTCCTGGGCGTTTTGATTTATATTTTGCGCCATTACCGCCGAAGCGCCCTGGGCTGTTTTTATTTTTTCCAATTTATTGTTCACTGTTTGCATCTCATCTTTTAAGTCACTGATTGTTTGAGATGCTATCTGAATTTTATCAGGATCATTTTGCGAAACAATGTCTCTGGTTTCTTCGGCTCTTCGTTTGGCAAATTCAACATGCAATCTGGTAGATCCGTCTGTATCACCCACCACATCGGCTACTGTTACTTGAGTTGCTTCGGCCGCTCTTTTGGCCGGATAAAGCCATTCACCCGGCAAAGATTCGGAAGAAGCGCTGGCGGCTACCACCCAACTGCTGATACCCATACCTATAATAAGAAAAACAACGACCACTGGACGCACCACATTGCGCACAAATGAATATGGCAAGAATATAGACATGGCCTGCCAAACAGTCTCAAAATTAAATTTGGCATTTTCTTTGGGAATAACCGTGTTTTTAATTTGAGACAACAAAAGCGCGCGGTTGTTTTTCAACCACTTTTCGCTTGGCTTTATCTCTGCGTGTTTCAGGGATTTAAGTTGTCTGATTAATTCACGGGACATGTAATTAAATTTCTAATTTTTGAATTTTTAATTTCTAATTATTGTTGCGCAAGTATTTCTTTTAATTTTTTTAAACCGCGGTGCAAAGTTACTCTTATCGCGATATGCCCCTTGCCGGTAATTTCGGCAATCTCGCTTACTTCCAATTCATCTACATATCTTAGAGTTACCACTTCTCGGTACTCTTGTTTCATTTTTTGCAGGGCTTGAACTATTTTTTGCATTTCTAATTTATTTACCAATTCTTCGCCCAAATTTTCTTTCCATTTTCCGGCATCACCAATTTCTATTCCTATTCCTATTCCCGCGTCTATTGAAAAGGCTTCTTTGTGGCTCGCTCTTGACCGGTATAAATCAATAACGCAATTGCGCGCCAATCTATAAAGCAAACCGCTAAAACTTTCTATTTTCTTTTTCTCATTTATATATCGCCATGCTTTCAAAAAAACTTCCGACGTAATGTCCTCCGCTTCTTCGCGATTTGATACTTTAAAAAAAACAAAGCTATAGATACGTTTGGCATAGATATCATATAACTTGGTAAAAGCTTCCGGATCTTCTGTCGTGCGGAGCTTTAATAACAGCAGTTTTTCAGCGATTGTGTTTCTAGACATTGTAGTAGACGTAAAACAAGGAATAATGTTACACCTACATAGTACACAGCGTGATAAAAAGTTTATCAGAAAACAGAGCTGGGGTCAAATTATTATCCCCCACTTACAATGGACTTTAGACTTTAGACTTTGGATATCAGACACATATAAACAGCTAAAGTCTAGAGTCTAAAGTCAGTTGTATACACCTGTGTATACAAATACTAAAATACAGATAAGTTTTATATAAACTCACTGTTTATCAGTAAATATTACGCAATTTGTATACACTAGTGTATACAAATAAAACTAAAAACAGGCTAATGCTTGACACAAATCCTAAAATATGCTATCATTTGTATACACTTATCTATACAAACTAGGATTATGACAAATCTAGGCAACACCAACGACAACCAAAAAGAAGTGATTCGGGTGTCAATTTCCGAAGCGGCCAAGCTTTTTGGCGTTAATGCCCAAACCATCAGACGCGCTATTACAGCTCAAGAGGTTACTTATATTATTGTGGCCGGCAGATACAAGCTAAATTTTGAGAGCCTGGTTAAATGGTCTCAAAAACATACTACTTTAAAAAATAAACTGGAAAAAAAGGGAATTGGACAATTTGTGGGACACTGGAAAATAAAGAACCCCCTGTACTCCCCTAACCCTAAAATCGTGACTAATAAAGAAACTCCCAAAGAACTGGATAATCAAAACCCTCCTACACCTTAGGAGGGTTTTAGTTTGTAGAAACTAAAAAAAGTTGTATAATATATTAGTTATGTTCAAATTTTTAAATCGATACTACCACAAAAAATACCACGGTAAATACCAACATGCCAAAAAGCTATTTGTCTTTGATCTAGCGCTTCTTTTATTTGCTTTTGTTGTGTTGGGGACCAGTGTATTTTTATTTCTTTGGAAACCAAGTCTTACTGGTCAAATTGATGTATCTATATCTTTAGGTAGTGAGAGAATAAAAAGCGGAGATGAAATTCATCTCACGGTTGATTATGCCAATAAAAGTAAGTTCAAATTAAATAACATATCGTTGGGGTTGCGTCTGCCGGAAGGATTTATAATAGACAGAAACAAAACAGCCAAAGATATTTTTTCTGATGATTCTACCTTTGCGTCTCTTAAAGAAATAAAAGCCGGCGCCACCGGACAAGTAGAAATTTACGGCTGGTTTTGGAGCGAGCCAAATAAAGACGCGCGATTTATCGCCAACTTGTCTTACCAACCGGAAAATAGTTCTGACCGGGAACAAAAACTGGCTTATTTTGTTGCCAACCTTTCCGATAGTGTTCTTACCGGACAGCTGGTCATTTCTACTACCACTCTACCTAATTTTCCGCTAAAATTTACTTACACGCTTACAAATTCAGGCAACCGAACGTTAAACAATATCTCTATCGCCAACAGCTGGAACACAAATGTAATGAATGCCAAAGACACTTCAAACATCTCCCTCCCGCCGGGAGGCAACAAAGTAATAGAAGGACAGCTGGTAACGCCAAACCAATCCGGAGATTTTTATTTCAGCATTACCACTTTTGTTCTCGCCAACAATCATCTAGTTCCTCAAGCGCCGTCTAGCAAAGAATTAAAAATTTTCGCTCCGCAAATAATTTCCAGCGCCAGATTGTTGCCAGATTTGAATTATGCCGAGCCTAATCAAATTATCCCCATTGAAATAAAATGGGAAAACAAAGGTGATTTTAAGTTAACAGATATCACCCTGCACCTAACATCAAACTTAGGGGACGTGGTGGATTGGAAGAAAACTGCCGCGGAAAATAATGCCCGAATAGAAACGGGCGGTATATTTTTTGACAGCGCCTCCAGAACAAACTTAAGCGATGGCAATCCAAACAGCAGTGATTATTTTACCGTTAATACTTACTTGCTACCCACATTTAATTTAAACGGCGTAGAAAAAACCAATTTAGAAATTTATCCAATAGTTTTCGCCAGCATTGCCGGACAAGAATTCAATCAGGAAGGCGCCCGTATTAGAATACCTCTGGCCACCGAAGTTAATTTTAATAATATTGAAGCCCGCTACTACACCAGCGAAGGCGATCAGCTGGGCCGCGGACCTTTGCCGCCACAGGTTGGAAAAACAACCAAATACTGGATTTTTGTAAAAATCCTGAACACTACCAATGCCTTAAATAATGCTGTTTTTAACACTTCCTTACCGGACGGGGTAGCGTTTACCGGCAAACAAAGCGCTTCTATTGGCCCGCAATTGAATTATAACAGCGCCGATCGCGCTATTAGCTGGAAATACAATACTCTGCCGGCTAACAGCCAAACCGGCCTATATTTTGAGGTGGCGGTCACGCCACAAAGCTCCCAAATAGGACAAAATATTTTACTCACGAACTCATTACATTTTTCTGCTATCGATGAATTTACCAATAAAAAATTTGATTTCTCGCGTTCGCCTTTAAGTAACGTTCTCAACCCGAACGATGCGGGCTATAATCTGGGGTCAAAAGTTAGAGAGTA
>JBBUEJ010000004.1:5619-10257 GCA_038056955.1 Patescibacteria group bacterium | reverse complement strand
GAAATATCTTTGGTGGCTCGCCAGCTGGGGATAGTTACGGCCAATTCGTCATTTTTAATTTTTATTTTAAAACCCAAATTCTCCAAAATTCTGACCACTTCTTTTTTTGGCAGTTTAGCGCCCATTTTGCTCTGTAAAAATTCCATACTAATGGTAATCGGCCCTTGTTGCAAACTAAACTTGGCCTCGTCGGCAACTTTGCTCGCCACTTTGGCCTTGGGACAACATTCCAAAACTAATTTTACCGCCATTTCCAAAGCCAGCGCGGCTATGTTTGGGTCCAAACTTTTTTCAAAACGCGCCGAAGAATCACTGCGCAACCCAAGTTTGGTGGAAGTCCGGCGAATAGAACCGGCCTCAAAATTGGCCGACTCAAAAATTATTGTGGTTGTACTATTTGTTATGCCCGAATCTAACCCGCCCATCACTCCGGCAATAGCCAACGTTTTTTCACTATCAGCGATCATTAACATCGAAGAGTCTAATTTTCTTTTCTGACCATCAAGCGTGATAAATTCTTCTCCGTCTTTGGCGGTTCGGACAATTATTTTTTTCTGATTTACGATATTCGCTATCCGACTTCCGTCAAACGCATGCATCGGCTGGCCCAAATCCATCATTACATAATTAGTAATGTCCACAATATTATTTATCGGCCTTAACCCCACGGCCAACAAGCTTTTCTGTAGCCACTGCGGAGATGGACCAACGCTTATTCCCGACATCTCCACGGCCATATAACGCGGACATAGCTTACTGTCTTTTACTTCCACTTTTATATTGTTTCCCCCGAAGGGGCCCCTTTGGGGTTTGCCCGGATTAATCTTACCGGCTTTATATTCTTTTAATTTTTTATCAAACAACACGGCTGTTTCGCGCGCGATGCCATAATGTCCCCACAAATCCGGCCGATTGCTTAATGATTTGTTGTCTATTTCCAAAATAGCGTCGTCTAATCCCAAAGCTTTGGCCAGCGGCACACCCGGTTTAACTTTTAGATAACTTAAATCCATGATTTCTTTTTCTTCTTTGGGAGGAAACATTTCACTCAAGCCGATTTCCGTGGAAGCGCAGATCATACCGGCGGATTCCACGCCGCGAATAGCGACCGGTTTTAATTCCATCAACTCGCCTTCGCCGTGCCATTTTACTTTCGCGCCCACTTTGGCCAGCGCCACCAACATACCCTTAGCGACATTGCTGCCGCCGCAAACAATTTGCAGTTGTTCACCGCCAACATCTACCGCGCAAACTTTTAATTTATCGGCATTAGGATGTTTTTCGGCGCTGACAATTTTTCCCACCACAATATTTTCCAGGTTTTTTCCTTGAATTTCTACTCTCTCCACTTCTACGGTGCTGGCCTTCAATCTGGCTGCCACTTCGGCGGCCGAAATTGAATCGGAGAGATTGACGTATTTTTTTAACCAGTTAAATGAGATTAACATATTTTAAAATTGTTCCAAAAATTTCATATTGCCGCTTTCCAGCAGGCGAATGTCTTCTATCCCATATTTAAGCATGGCCAATCTAGTTAGACCAAAACCAAAGGCAAAACCTTGGTAAATTTTCGCGTCAATTCCGCCTTCTTTTAAAACATTGGGGTGAATCATGCCGGCGCCAAAAACTTCCAGCCAACCCGTCTGTTTGCACAGCCTACAACCTTGCCCTTGGCAAAGATAACAAGTCACCTCGCCATTTACGCCCGGCTCCACGAACGGATAAAACTTAGGGCGTAAACGCATTTTTGTTTCCGGGCCAAATACGTGTTTAAACACCGCTTCCAGCACCCCTTTCATGTGGGCAAAATTAATATCTTTGTCCACGACCACTCCTTCCAATTGATAAAAAGTGTGTTCGTGCCGAACATCGGTGGCCTCGTTGCGAAAACATTTCCCCCCCGCAACCATGCGCAGAGGCGCGCCGTATTTTTGCATGGCCCGCACCTGCACGGACGAAGTGTGCGTGCGCATCACCCAGTCTGGGTGGCCTTTAATATAAAAAGTATCTTGCATGTCGCGCGCCGGATGATCTTTGGGAATATTTACGGCCGTAAAATTATAATAATCACTTTCTAGTTCCGGCCCATCTAAAATCATAAAACCCATAGATGTAAAAAAATCTTCCAAATCATTTTGAATTAAAGTGTTAGGATGAAAATGCCCGCGCGTCTTGGCTGGCAAAGACGGCTGACTTATATCAATACTGGCTTTTTCCAATAACCCGCCCAATTCTTTGGCGGTTAATTCTTTTTTCTTGGCCGCCAGAGCATCTTCAATTTCTTTTTTTACCTCGTTGGCCAGCTGGCCGGTTTGTTTGCGTACATCCTCGCTTAAATCTTTCAGGCCTTTTAATAAATTGGTAAGCTCGCCGCTTTTGCGGCCCAATAATTTTATTTCCAGTTCTTCCAGCTGCAATTTGTCTTTTACCGATTTAAGGGCCAGAAGCGCCTCGGTTTTTAATTGTTCAAATTTTTTCATAACACAGATTACACAGATTACACAGATTAAAGTATATTGTGCCACCAATTTATAAATGCTCCCGTAAAATGCCCCAGATCTTTTATGGTAATGACTACCACTAAAAACATCAACAGCACAAAACCGAGGCTGTGAGCCATCTGTTCATATTTTTGCGCCACGGCTTTGCGCTTAATGGCGCCGATAAGCAAAAACAACAAACGGCCGCCGTCTAAAGCCGGAATTGGCAAGATATTTATGATTGCCAAATTTAAAGAAAGCAGGGCTATAAAATTTAACAAATAACTAAAACCCAGTCTGGCCACTTGCCCGGTCATGACGGCAATTCCCACCGGACCGGATACGGCCTCGCCCATCTGGTTACCGGCAAACAAACCGGCGATTAAATAATAAAATGAAACCACTATTTCTTTCAAGTAAAAACCGGTCATGATAAATCCATAATATATTGCCTTATACCATGGATAGCTTACCAAACCTGCCTCTACCAAACTTACCCCCAACCCGCCTTTACCAGTATCCGCGTAAATAAACGGATGAATCATTTTTTCTATTACGGTGTCGCCTCTCTTTATGGTTACTTGTATATCCTGATCTTTGTGACTGTTTACATACTCTTGCATGACTTTGATGCTAGGATTTTGTAAATTATCTAATCCCACAATAGTATCGCCCGCTTGTAATCCGGCCCTGTCGGCTGGCTTGCCAAGCATTACTTCTATAATTTCTAAATGACTGTCTTTTACATTTACCCCGGACGGCAAATTGTCTACAGCTTGCGGCATACCCATCATCAAACCGGCGGTAAGCAAAATAAAGGCCAAAATTATATTCATGCCCACGCCTGCGCCCAAAGTGACGGCTCTTTTCCAAGCCTTTTGCGCGCCAAAACTATCCGGACCCGGTTCGTCTCCATTTTCTCCTTTTATATGAACAAACCCTCCCAAGGGAATCAGATTCAATGAATAAACGGTCCCTCCATCTAAAGACGCGTCGGCGATTTTTTTTCTGCCAATTAATTTTAATTTTCTTTTTCCATTGGCATTTTTAAACCATTGAACTCCCAATACGCGCGGCGGGAAGCCAAAACCAAATTCAAAAACTTTCATGCCGCTTTTGCGCGCCACGATAAAATGCCCAAATTCATGGGATAAAACCAGTACTGCCAGAACAGCTATAAAGATTAAAAATGTTATCATGGTTCTTGATAATTTATCCCGTTTATTATATACTAACCTCGTTAAAAAGCCAATAGCCTTTATTTAATTCTTAATCATTAAAAATATGCAAGCACTTTACGTTTTTCTCGCAGTCGCGGCCGTATTAGCCTTGTGGCTAGTAGCCATATATAATGGTTTAATTCGTTCCAAAAATCGAGTAGATGAGGCCTTTAGCGATATTGATGTGCAGTTGAAGCGCCGTTATGATTTGATTCCCAACTTGGTAGAAGCGGTAAAAGGCTATATGACTCATGAGCGAGAAACTTTGGAAAAACTAACCTCTGCCAGAACTGCGGCCATGGCTATGCATGATAAAAAAGATGCTACCATTGCCGAAAAAGAACAAGCGGAAAATATGCTTTCCGGAACTTTGAAAACCTTGTTTGCCGTTACCGAAAATTATCCGGAATTAAAAGCCAGCCAAAACTTTTTGCAACTGCAAGATGAAATTAGCGACACCGAAAATAAAATTCAAGCCGCGCGCCGATTCTATAATGGTAATGTTCGTGACTTTAATATTAAAATCCAGGTCTTCCCTAACAATATGGTGGCCGACTCTCTGGGATTTAAAAAATATGAATTCTTCCAGGCCGAGCAAACGGAAAAAGAAAATGTGCAAATAAAATTTTAAATATGCCGGAAACAAAAGGACCATACCGAGAAATGCCCGATCAAGATGCCGAGGCTCTTGCGCAAATGAAAAAAGAGGTCGCGGCTGAAGGAAATGTTGGTATTCAGCTTCCAGAAAACATAAAAATAGGCGCTGGTGTTGTGTTGTTTGGGGACGCTATTGATGATAAATTGGAAGAAAAGTAATTTATGTACTCCCAAATAGATTCAAATAAACGGCAGTCCGTGGCGCTGATGATGATATTTATCGCCGTTATTATCGGTCTGGGTTATGTTTTTGAAAAAGTTTGGGGAGCCGGCGACTATAG
>JBBUEJ010000004.1:0-5519 GCA_038056955.1 Patescibacteria group bacterium | reverse complement strand
GAAGAACTGGAGGGCGTGCTGGCGCACGAGCTTTCCCATGTAAAAAATTACGACATCCGGTTTATGACTTTGGTGGTCGTGCTGGTAGGCGCGATTTCTATACTTTCCAATATATTTTTACGCAGCCAATGGCTCCCCCGTCGCAATGATCGCGAAGGTGGAAATATCGGCGCTATCTTTATGGTTGTGGGAATTGTCTTGGCCATTTTATCTCCTCTTATTGCCGAACTGATTAAATTGGCCATCTCTCGCCGGCGTGAATACTTGGCCGACGCGTCCGGATCTTTGCTTACTCGCTACCCTGAAGGGCTGGCGCGCGCGCTGGAAAAAATCGCCGCGCAAAATCAGCCAATGAAAAATGCCAATCAAGCCACGGCTCATCTTTTTATCGCCAATCCATTTTCCGGCAAAAAAATATCCTCACTTTTTTCCACCCACCCGCCAATCCAAGATAGAATAAAAAAATTGAGAGAAGTGCAAGTTTAAATTTAACGATTTCGTGTCTGTGAATTTGGGCCGAACAATTTATCAAATACCGAAAGCTTGCGCACGGTATTTTTTTCATTTTTTAAAAATACTTCGCCGGACTCTTTGCCGATTTTTTGCACCACATATTCAAAAACGCGCAAATCATCTTCCAATTTTGCTTTAACCACCATTTTTGGTTTTAGTCCGGTTTGGATTATACGGGCAAAAATTTGTTGACGTTTGTTATAAGCTTCATCTTTTTCGTTTTCCTGATTACGACGGGAACTGCTTTCTCTTTTTCCCAGCCAACTGGCGTCTGGACTGACACGGCCGGAGGATTTTTTGGACATAAAATTAAATTAAAACATTAACTACTCTCTTATTATATCACTAAACTCTTTTATTTTCTCCCGCATAATTTTCTCGCTGGTTGCCTCCAAATTTAACCGCACCACTGGCTCGGTATTACTTAAACGAACGCTGGCCCAACCCCAAGCAAACTTCATCCACAAACCATCTAGACGAGAAATACTTTCCGCTTCGTCTTTATATTTTTTCTCAATTCTACTAACTGTTTCTGTTTTATTCTCAATGGAAAAATTTATTTCTCCGGAATGGAAATATTTTTTCAGCGGAGCTACCAATTGGCTCAATGATTTATTTTCTCGCGACAGCATTTGCAAAATATACAGCAAAGATAAATCTGTGCTTTCTACATCCGACATGTCATGATAATAAAGGTGAAGTGATAATTCGCTCGCATACGCGCCCCCAATTTCTTTGAGCGCTTTTTTAATATTAGCATGCCCTACCTTGCACATCTCTACCGACGCGCCGGAGGCCTTCCACACTTCCGGAACAATCATACTAGAGCGCACATCATATAACATTTTTGCCCGCGAATGAGTTCGCAGCACTTCCAAACCAACCAATGCTCCCACAAAAGAAGCATCCGCTACTTTTCCTTTTTCATCTACCAAACCTATCCTGTCGGCGTCTCCATCTAAAGCAAAACCAAAATCAGCGCCAGTGGCCACTACTTTTTTTTGTAAATCAACTAAAGTTTCCACTTTTAACGGATTAGCTTCGTGATTGGGGAAGTTTCCGTTCGGCTCCAGATACAAATACTCCACCGTTACCGGTAAATTTTTGAAAACTTCCGGAAAAGTAACTTTGGCCATGCCGTTGCCGGCGTCTATTACCA
Organism: Patescibacteria group bacterium; assembly: GCA_038056955.1. Lineage (GTDB taxonomy): Bacteria > Patescibacteriota > Patescibacteriia > Magasanikbacterales > GWA2-37-8 > XYD2-FULL-39-9. The sequence goes on along the minus strand of JBBUEJ010000004.1, from coordinate 3,847 downwards.
ACTTCATTGGACGAATGGAGTTTGGCGGAACGATGGAAAAAATTTTCTTTACATAGTCGGCCAGAACATCTTTTTTGGGAAAAACTTTCTCTCCAGAATCATGGTAATCAAAATTTGAATTTATAACCAGTTCTTTAACTTCGCTCATGCCGGAAGCCTCGCCAACAGGCAAACCATCACCCAAAGTTATTTTAAAACCGTTGTACTGCGCCGGATTGTGGCTGGCTGTAACCATAACACCGCCGGCATGCTCCGGATAATTGGCGCAAGCAAAATTAAACAAAGGGGTGGAAACCAGTCCAATATCTATCACTTCTACATTTTCGTCTTTCACCCCTCGCATTAGAGCTTGTTGCAAAGCCGGGCTGGTGTCACGCATGTCTCTGCCCACCACCACAGCCTGACTGAGTTTGAGCAGGTCGTGATTGCGTAAAAAAACCACAAAAGCTCTACCCAAACTATAAGCCAATTCTGATGAAAGTTCCGTGTCTGCCAGACCTCGAATATCGTAGGCTTTAAAAATATTTTTAGCGATTTGCATAGAGTAAAGTTGGTTGACTAATTAGCTTAATTAAGTATATAATACACTTTGAATGGAGTCAAAAAACAATTGACAGTTAAAATAACACTAAATAAAAAACCATGAATATTATTGATAGATTTTCCACCCATCTTCGCGAAGTGCTGGTGGAAAGCATCCGCATCGCCGCTGATCTCAAAACCTCCTCGGTAGAACCGACGCATCTTTTATTGGCTTTATCTATGCAAAAAGGGTCTGTAGCCAGCGAGGTCTTAAATCGCTACCATCTGGACATGCCGATTTTGCCTCGACAAAATCGAGCATCCTCGATTCCGACCGATGTCGGAATCGAGACAAAAAGCCTCAAGCAGCCAAAGTCCAACCTCTCACCATTTTCTTTAAATTCTAAAACCGCTTTGGAAAAAGCTCTGATTGTTGCCCAAAAAAACGGACACAATTATTTGGGTACCGAACATTTATTGTCGGCTTTAATAAATCTAAACGATTCACAACTGGAACAATTATTTAAAAAGAATAATCTTAAAAAAGGCGAGGTAAATGAACAACTAGAGGTTGTTTTGGCAACCGCTTCCCAATTTCCCCAAATCACCGAAGTGCCGGAAGTAATTGATCGCTTGCAAGAAAGTTTATCGGATGACGCTATGTTGCAAACAATTGTGCCCGTTGATAAAAAGCGCCGCGTTTCAATGGACGGTACGCGGCATGATTCCGTTGAATCAAATAAGAAAAAAGAATTTGCTTTGGATTTTTTTGCGGCCAATTTAACCAGCTCCGATATTCAATCCGATATTGATCCGGTAATCGGCCGCGCCAAAGAAATTGAACGGATGATGCAAATTCTGTGCCGCCGCACCAAAAACAATCCCATACTGTTGGGAGATCCTGGCGTGGGGAAAACCGCCATCGTTGAGGGTCTAGCCAAAAGAATTGCCGCCGGCGAAGTGCCGAATATTTTGCTCAACAAAAAAATATATGCGCTGGATATGGGCCTGCTTATTGCCGGCACCGCTTATCGGGGAGAATTTGAAGGCCGCTTGCGGCAAATAATTGAGGAAGTAAATAATGATCCGGATATAATTTTATTTATTGATGAACTGCACAATATTGTCGGCGCCGGCTCCAACCAAGGCACGATGGACGCGGCCAATATTTTAAAACCGGCGCTGGCGCGAGGGACAATTCGCTGTATCGGCGCCACCACGCCGGCAGAGTTTAAAAAACATATTGAAAGCGACACCGCCCTAGAAAGACGCTTCCAGCCAATTCATATTAAAGAATCATCCGTAGCCGACACCATTAAAATTCTAGTCGGCATCAAAAGTAATTACGAAGATTTCCATAATCTGAAAATCACCAACAAAGCCATTATCAAAGCGGCGCATTTGGCCGATCGTTATATTACAGGTAAGCTTTTGCCAGACAAAGCCATTGATCTGCTGGATGAAACGGCCGCGGCTAAACGGTTAAAAATAAAACCGACGGCAATAGAATCCGAACTATGGCGTCTCAAACAAGAACTGGAGAAAACAACAACGGCCAAAGAAGCGGCGGCCGGGCGCGATAAGTTCGGTGAGGCCGTAAAATTAAAAGAAAAAGAAAAAATACTGGAACGAGAAATAAAATACTGGAAAGAAAAAATATCTGAACAAAAAACAAACACGGCGCCAGCCATAATCACTGAAAAAGACATTGCCAACCAACTGGCCAAAATTATTGAAGCGCCGATCCGCGATCTGTTTGTAAATGAAAAACATAATTTATCCGACTTTGCGTCCGAATTACAAAAAAACATTATCGGCCAAGATGAAGTTTTGCGCGAAGTGGCGCAAATTATCCAACAGGCCCAGCTAGAACTATCCAATCCCAACCGGCCACTAGCTTCATTTTTATTCGTGGGTGAAAGCGGGGTTGGCAAAACCGAACTGGCCAAATCTGTGGCCGGCGCGCTTTATCCCAACCAAAGTTCTTTTATCCAGCTCAACATGAGTGAATTCAACGAAAGCTTTGGTGTTTCCAAATTGCTCGGCTCCCCCGCCGGCTATATTGGCTATAAAGAAAGCAACCAATTTACTGATCGCATTAAAATGAACCCTTACTGTGTAATTTTGCTGGATGAAATAGATAAAGCTCACAAAGATGTTGCCAGGCTTCTCTTGCAAATACTGGAAAATGGAGAAATCACCGATTCGGTCGGTAAAAAAATATCTCTCAAGCACGCCGTTATTATTTTAACCACTTCACTAGGAGCCGACGAACTAAAAAAATCGCATATTGGTTTCGGAAAAATATCTGACCGTAGGGAAAACAAAAAATTAGTCAAAGAAAAATTAAAAGAATTTTTTTCTCCGGAACTTATAAACCGACTGGACCAGATTTGCCTGTTTAACAACCTAACCAAAGACAACTTGGCCAAAATCGCGGCTTTGGAAATTGCCGATCTTAATAAACAGCTAAAGCCATATCACACCGCCCTGAACGCGGATGAAGAAGTATTTGACTGGTTTGTAAATCAACTGCCGGAAAAAAATAATGCCCGCGAAGTCCGCCGCCAAATAAGAAATCAGGTGGAAAAAATTATGGCCGAACTTATTGTGCGGGACAAAATAAAAACTTCGCATAAACTTGTTTTACAGGAAAATAAATTGTCCGTGAAATAAATCGTATGCCGGAAGGATTAGACGAACAAAAAAATTTTATGGGAGGACCACCAGAAACGGGAGATTTTTTGGTTAACAAAAAAGGCGGGTCTCCGGAAAAAGAAGATGAAAATGAAGAAGAAAATACAGACGTTCAACAGCCAAAACAGCAGACCGCCCAACAACAGGCTGAAATTGCCGTGTTTATGGCCGGTAATAAACAGCAGCAACTATTACAAATACAAAAAGAAAAGAGCGAACTGGAAAACCGACTGGGAGAACTGGAAAAAAACCTTACTAATTTTAAAAACTCAAAACTGGGCGGATTCTTCTCAATTTTTCAGCCAAAAATAAAACTGCTCATAGATACTATTCTTGAGGAAATGAAAAAGGGGGCGAGAAATTTATCAGATATTCAAAAAGTTGGCTATTACACCGGCTTAATTGTTGCCGTCAGCAGTCTTATCGGTATCCTCACCGCTTTAAAAATGGTCGCCGCTGTTTTAGACGCTATTTTTTCTTGGTTAACTAAAGCCATTCCCAGCTGTTTTACCTGTGTTGGCTGTATTATACTTATCCTGATATTCCCTCTTTATGTGCCATTTTTCGCAGTAATATTTATGCTCGGCGCCATTCCCCTGCTTAAAGGCAGGTTAACAAAAATTGACGC
>JBBUEJ010000003.1:0-1508 GCA_038056955.1 Patescibacteria group bacterium | reverse complement strand
CTGTAAAGGCAAAGTAGAAATGTCATAGTAGCCAGCAAAGTAGAAATGTCATACTTACGTTCGGATTTTTTAAATTTTTTACGATTTACCAACCAATAATACTGGTTGTTTTTTGTTGATGAAAAATGACTTTCTCCATGGGTGATCTGTGGGCGGTTTCCAGTTCGTTGATTTTTTTGATGTAAGCGCCACCAATTTTACATCCAGCTCTTTTTTGGGTCGCTCTGGCAAACAAGAATAATTGAGGTAATGATTTCGCAGGGATATTTTTACTTCGCCGTTTAAATGTTCCTCAATGATTATGGCGTCTTTTTTGTAGACGGTCGTGGGTTGGACTTCTTGTAACTGGTAATAATTGTTTTGAAATCTTATCGTGTAATCGTTGCGTACTTTTCTTGCTGACTGAACGGAAAATATCTTGTCTAATTCATTCATTTTTTCGACGTCTAATTTCCTATGCAAGTTGCTTTCTTTTTTCGCAACCACGGCAAACTGTTGGTTAAATTTTTGAATAAATATTTCTGGTAAAAAGTGGTTGGCGTCGTTGATGGTATTAATGCCCGCCAGCCTCATTTCTTTCACTAATCTTCTTTGCAATGTGTCATTCATTTTTTCCACCCGACCCTTGGCTTGCGGACTGTGGGCGGTGATTAGTTTAATTTGCAATTGGTTTGTCGCCCTTTGAAATTGTGTCATTAATTCTTGGTTGTCGACGGCGTTTTTGTGATTGACTTTGTAGGTGCTAAATTTGTCCAAATAGATGGAAATGGGCAATCCGTGGGTTATGATGTACTCTTTCCAAAATCTAAATACCGGTAACACTCCTTCGTTAAAATTAAATTGGGCTTTGGTGATGCGACCGGTGGCGTCGTCCACTGCCAAAAGCAAACATTGTTCAAGTCCTAATTCCTGTTCGTTGCGTCCCTCAAACCAATTATGATATGACCCATCGAACTGTTGCATATCGCCATAATTATCTTTTCTTTCGCGCCAGAAATGTTTTTTGGCTTCATGTTTTTTTCTGGATTGCCAGAGGTTTTCTTTGATCATTAATTGCCGGACGGTTTCTTTGGAAAGGTTGATATTGTGCAGTTCGTAAAGTTTTTCTTTGGCCAAGAGCGGGTTAAAATCGTGGTAGGTTTTTTTTAAATGTTCGGTGGCCTTTTCTATGATTTCTGGATTAGTTTTCCGATTGCTTTTTTTGTTGCGATTGCCGTGAATGATGCCTTTAATTCCCAAACTTCTAACCGCTACCTTGATTCTTTTTATCTGTCTGACTGACAGCGATAGTAGTGTTGCCGCCTCGGTGCCGTCGATCTTTCGAGCGAGCAAATCTTTGATAACTTCAAAGCGGCCGGCTTCTTTTTTTGTCATAGTTATGAGTTGATTTGTTTCCATAATGTTTGTCTAAATTAACTGTTTTTAATTTAGACAAATTATGGCACAAATCACTTGCCTATGACATTTCTATTTAGCCCATACTATGACATTATCATTTTGCCGGGACA
>JBBUEJ010000002.1:0-15103 GCA_038056955.1 Patescibacteria group bacterium | reverse complement strand
TCAGATGATGGACCGGTGGAAATCATACCGTCGCCAAAAATTATTTTTTCAACCACATAACCGCCCAGCATCATAGCCAATTCATCTCTAAATTGCGCCAAAGTATGATAATATTTATCTTCCGTAGGCATCTTTAAAGTATAACCGCCGGCATTGCCGCGCGATATTACCGAGACTTTACGCACCGGATCACAGTGGCTGGAGTAATGGCCCACAATCGCGTGTCCGGCTTCGTGATAGGCGGTCATTTTCTTTTCTTGGTCGTTAATAACGCGGTTTTTTCTTTCCGGACCAAGCAAAACTTTTTCAATGCTTTCCAAAATTTCCAATTCGCCAACTTTTTTCATCCCCCGGCGAACTGTTAGTATGGCAGCCTCGTTTAACAAATTGGCCAAATCAGCTCCAGAAAATCCGGGCGTGCGTTCGGCTACTTTGCGCAGTGAAACTTCCCGCTCTAGCGGTTTATTTTTAGCATGAATGACCAGAATTTCTTCGCGGTCATTTATATCCGGCAAATCCAACATTACGCGCCTGTCAAAACGACCGGGTCGCAGTAGGGCCGGATCAAGCACATCCGGACGGTTGGTGGCCGCAATCACAATCACTCCCAAGTTTGGCTCAAAACCATCCATCTCCACCAAAATTTGATTTAAAGTTTGCTCTCTTTCGTCATGGCCTCCGCCCAACCCAGCTCCGCGGCGTCTGCCGACCGCGTCTATTTCGTCTATAAATACAATGGCTGGGGCTTCTTTTTTGGCTTTGCTAAACAAATCGCGTACGCGTGAAGCGCCCACACCCACAAACATTTCCACAAACTCGGAACCAGACATATTGAAAAATGGCACGTCCGCTTCTCCGGCCACAGCTTTGGCCAATAAAGTTTTACCCGTACCTGGACTGCCAACCAGTAAAACTCCTTTGGGAATTTTAGCGCCCATTTCCGTAAACTTTTTTGGGTCTTTTAAGAAATCAACTACTTCCGCTAATTCCTGCTTGGCCTCTTTGGCGCCGGCCATATCGTTAAAAGTTTTTTTATTTTTATCATCCGGATTTGTTTGACGGGGATTGCTTTGGCCAAAACTCACAGCCTTATTGTTCATCCCCTGTACTCCGCGCGTCATGAAGTAAAAAAATAAAATAAAAATAGCTAAAGGCAATAATACGGGAAGCAGGTTGGCCAGCCAGAATTTCCAACCGCTCTCGCTTTTTACTTCCACGGATAATTGACTAAGAGAAGAACTGGCCACGCCATAATTTTTTACGATTTCGCCAAAAGTTCCATTCGGTTCTTTTAAAACTTCCTGCAATTTGGCTTTGGCATCTTTTAATTGTAATTTTAGAGTATTGCCCTGAATGATAACTTTTTGCACCTGTCCAGCGTTGATCTCCTCTACCATTTTACTGATACTGACGGTTTCCGGAGCTTTGCTTTGTTCGTTTTTTACCAAACCCAAAACTCCGGCAATCAAAAACAAAGCGGCAAAAACGATAATAAAGTTTTTTAAGAAGTTACGCATAGATTGTATTATCTTTGTATTTTACTCTTTTTTACCTGCTTCGGCTATCTTTTCTTTCTTTGCCGCTTTCTTTGGTTTTTTTTCTTTTCCCGGCTCTTCGGTTTTTTCTTCCTTCTTAACCTCTTCGGTTTTCTTTACTTTTCCCTTTACCCCATAAAGTCTTAGGCCCAAGCGGTGCTCCGGCGGTTCCAAGGAAACAATTTCAAAATCAGTTGTTTGTCCAATTTTAAATTTATCTTGGATATTAGCTCCGGCCTCTTCGGCTAATTCGGAGATATGAGCCAAACCATGAATATCTTTGTCCAAAGCTACCATTAAACCAAACGGTTCAATCTTCAAAATCTTGCCGCTGACTTTTTCGCCGACTTTATATTTATCTTTAACCATTTTCCATGGATCGTCCACCAGCCGTTTAATGGATAAATAAATTTTTGATCTATCCAACTGAATAATTTGCGCTTTTATTTTGTCGCCTACTTTCAAAATGTCTTTGGGGTGATCAATTCTCTGCCAGGCGATTTCGGAAATATGCACTAAGCCTTCCAAATCCTGACCGAATTTCACAAAGGCCCCAAAAGAAGTCAGGGCGCTGATTTCACCTTCCACCATATCGCCTATTTTGTAAGATTCTAAAACAGCTTTTTGGCTGTCTTCCCAAACCGCTTTTTCGGAAACAATTAATTTTTCTTCTTTTTCATTAACATCAATTACCTTAACTTCCATTTCTTTGTTTATGAGTTCGCGCAATTTTTCTAAAATACGATTCTTGTCCCCACCCGTAACGCGCGGATAATGTTCCGGATTCAATTGAGAAACCGGCACAAAACCGGCCAACCCTTCTAGCTGTACCATTAAACCGCCCTTGTTGGCAGCCAGCACTTTGGCTTTGATGGTCATGTTGTCAGCCATCCACTTGCGGACATTGTCCCAGGCGCGCTGGTAACCGGCAATGCGGAATGATAATTCCATTTCACCGTTTTCATTTTCCAGCTCCAAAACCGTGGCTTCTACTTCGTTGTTTACTTTTAAACTGCCATACTCTTTGGCTTCGGCAAATAATTCGCGCCCGCGTACCACGCCTACGGTCAGGCCTTCTATATCCACATGCACCTCGCCTTTATCTATAGAAATAATTTTACACTTTACCACATCGCCCACTTTGGGAATGGTTAAAGGATACGACTGGATCAAAGTTTTAAAATCCATACAAAAAAAGTTTTTCTTATCCTTTCCCGAATCATGGCCGGGGTAAGGTTTTCTCCTCTAAATTGGGAAAAATTAAGTATTAAATTTTCTGTTACCAGTTTACTATATATACAACAAGTTGTCAACCCCGCACCTTTAGCGCCATGCTCCGACGGCGAGCCCCATTGGCAAACCGATGCGCTTCGTCTCTTACCTGTTGCAAGATTCTTTTTATCGTTTCGGCTAAATCTTTGAATACATTTTTTGTTCCTGCCGGAAAAACTAGCCGGTCGCCATACAATTTTGCTAGACCCAAAAACGGCACCACTACCTGATACTGCGCCATAGTTTTGGCAATATAATCCACCTGCGGTTTGCCACCATCAATCAAAATTAAATCAGGCTTTGGCCATTCGGTATGCTTTAACCGGCGCTCCAGCATTTCTTTTAAAGCTTCCAAATCATTATTGCCGACAGTTCTTATTTTAAATAACCGGTACTGGCTTTTATCCGGCTGACCGTTGGTAAACACCACCATTGACCCATAAACTTCCTTGCCGGCAAAGTGCGAAATGTCGTAGCCTTCAATGCGATTAAATTTATTTTCACCTCCGGCGGATTCTTCACGGGTAATTAAAGTAACATCCTGAAAATGTTTTAAAGCCAACGCCGCCATTGGATTTTCCTTGGTTAATTTTTTTAACAATTTATTTGATTTAACGAAATCATGCCGCGTACCGTCCTTTGAAACGCGGCGCTTCTCGCCTTTCAAAAGCAAAATTATATTATTTATATTTTTCTGATAATCTTTTTTGCTTATAGCCCCGACACAAATGCCCGGACACAAACCAACCTGATAATCAAAGCAGGGTTTGCCTGTAAATTTACAATTACTATAAGAAAAAATACGCCGAATAATTTTTAAGGCGCCGCGAACCAAAGTGAGACTTTGAAATGGGCCAAAAATACTGGCGGACGATTCCGGAAATTGAACCAACTCCCTGCCCCGCACCACAATCGGTTTAGGGAAATCAGTTTTTGGAAAAACAATATAAATAAACGACCGATCATCACGGTCTTTAACATTATATTTAGGCCAATATTTTTTTATTAAATTCGCTTCCAAAATTATCGCGTCCAAGACCGTGGCTGTCTGGTGATGTTTGATTTTATTGGCCAGGCTTACCATTTCACCAATGCGCGAATCTATGTCTTTTCTAAAATATTGCAAAACCCGCCGGCGCAAAGAGGTGGCGCGGCCGACATAAAGCGGTGTATTATTTTTATCCAGCCAGATATAAACACCAGGGGATAAGGGAAATTTTTTGGCTTGGTCTGATAAATTCATAATTTATTTAATCCAAATACGGTCGTAAATACATACCAGTATAAGAATTTGGATTATCACTCACTTCTTCCGGCGTGCCTTTGGCCACCACCATGCCGCCTTTGGCTCCGCCTTCCGGACCCAGGTCAATAATATAATCAGCGCATTTTAGAATATGCAGATTATGTTCAATAATAATTACCGAGTTTCCTTTGTCCACCAATTTATTTAAAACTTTAAGCAGTAATTCTATATCATGATAATGCAAACCCACAGTCGGCTCATCCAAAAGATACATGGTTTTTTTGCCCAACGGTCCGGTAAGTTCGCGCGCCAATTTTATGCGCTGGGCTTCTCCGCCCGACAGCGTGGTAGCGCTTTGCCCCAAACGCAAATAACCCAAACCAACTTCCTGCAAAACTTTTAATTTGTCGGTAATTAAATAAATATTTTCAAAAAATCTCACGGCCTCGTTTACCGTCATTTCCAGCACATCGCTGATATTTTTCTTTTTGTATTTGACCTGCAAAGTTTCGCGGCTAAATCTTTTGCCATGACAAACTTCACACGGCACTTCCACCTCGGGCATAAAATGCATTTCAATCGTATTAAAACCCGCGCCCGTGCAAGCTTCACAGCGTCCACCGGCCACGTTAAAAGAAAAACGCGAATGAGTATAACCGCGCATGCGCGATTCTTCCAAACTGGCATAAAAATCACGGATAGGCGTAAAAATGCCGGTGTAAGTGGCCGGATTAGAACGCGGGGTTCTGCCGATTGGCGATTGATCCATAATCACCACTTTATCTATATATTCAGTGCCGGAAATTTTACTGACGTCTTCCAAATGTTTAAACCGGCTTTTTATTCTGGCTACATTTTCGTACAACACGTCGTACAACAAAGACGACTTGCCGCCGCCGGACACGCCCGAAATGCAAACCAGTTTGCGCAGAGGGATTTTTACATTTATATTTTTTAAATTATTAGCGCGCGCCCCGACAATAGAAATTTCCTCGGTTTCTTTCCAGCGGCGTTTTCGCGGCACCTCAATTTTTACTTCTTCGTTTAAATATTTTAAAGTTAAAGACCGGCTGTCTTTTGTTTTGGCGATATCTTTAGTCGGTCCGGCAAATACCACTTCTCCACCCAACTCACCGGCCATCGGGCCTAAGTCAATTAGATGATCGGAGTCTTTAATAGTGCGCTCGTCGTGCTCCACAATAATTACCGTGTTATTTTCATCACGCAAAGATTTTAAAGTTTTCACTAGCCGTTCGGTATCGCGTTCATGCAAACCAATTGTTGGCTCATCTAACACATACAATGTATTAGACAAATGCGAACCGATTTGCGAAGCTAGACGAATTCTCTGCGCCTCGCCGCCCGACAATGTTTCCGCCTCACGAATTAAAGTAATATAATCCAAACCAACCTCCAGCAAAAACTTTAGGCGGTCATTTATTTCTTTCACCACATTGTGCGCGATTAGTCGGCCGCGTTCATTTAATTTTTTTTCATAATCTTTAAAAAAGTCGTGCGCTTCAGCAATAGTCAAAGCCGAAACTTCATAAATATTTTTTTCTTTAATACGTACCGATAACGCTTCCGGTTTTAATCTTTTCCCCAAACAATCCGGACAAATGGTTTTTAAGAACAAATCCGTTTTTCCCAACCCGCCGCAAGTAGGGCATGCTCCGGCCGGACTGTTAAACGAAAACAAACGCGGTTCAATTTCCGGAAAAGAAAAACCATCGGTGGGGCAAGACCAGTGACTGGAGAACAGTCTTTCCTGTTGATCTTTCTTATCTTCCTTAAAAATCACAGACGCCAAACCCTTGCTATGCGTCAAGGCGTTTTCTACAGCCTCAAACAATCTAGTTTCATCGCTAATCATTACTCGGTCCATTACGATATCTATGTTGTGAACTTTGTAGCGGGACAGCTCAACACGATCATGCAAAGAAACTAGCTTTCCGTCTACTCTAGCCTGATCAAAACCTTCGTTCAAAAAATCATACAACATCTGATAATACTCGCCTTTGCGTCCGCGCACCACGGGCGACAAAATTGTCACATACTTTTCTTTTAACTCCGAACCCATGCCTATAATTATATCCACCATTTCTTCCGGAGTAAGTTTTTCAATTTTAGTGCCATCTACCGGACAATACACTTCACCCAAGCGCGCATACAATACACGCAGATAATCATAAATTTCTGTAAGAGTGCCAACAATTGAGCGCGGATTATGACTAAGCGCTTTTTGGCCAATCGCAATGGCCGGTGAGAGGCCGGTGATTTCATCTACGTCCGCTCGCTCCATCTGACCCAAAAATTGTCGGGCGTATGGCGACAAAGATTCTATATATCTTCGTTGTCCTTCCGCAAAAATGGTATCAAAAGCCAGCGATGATTTGCCACTGCCAGACACGCCGGTAAAAACCGTCAGTTTATTTTTCGGGATTTCCAAAGAAACATTTTTTAGATTATGTACCCGAGCCCCTTTGATAATTATTTGATCTTCTTGCATAAAAAATTATTTATCCTCCGGAATATCCAAAAAATCTTCTATCACTTTATCCGTTGTTGTGGGTGTAATGCCGTGCTTCTGGTTATAGGCCATCTGCTTGATTCGGCGGCGTTCCACTTCAGCCATCGCCCGTTTCATGGAACCGGTAATAGAATCGGCATACAAAACCACTTTGCCTTGCACATTACGCGCCGCGCGGCCCATGGTTTGCATCAATGATTCTTCACTGCGCAAAAATCCTTCGCGATCCGCATCCATAATAGCCACCAGCGTCACTTCCGGCAAATCCAAACCTTCGCGCAACAAGTTCACACCGATTAGCACATTAAATTTCCCGCGGCGAAAATTTGTTAAAATTTCCGTTCGCTGTAATGTCTTCACATCCGAATGCAGATAGCTGGCTTTATAATTTTTTCGTAGTAAAAATTCGCTTAACTCCTCGGCCATTTTTTTGGTGAGCACATTTACAATCGCCCTCTCGTCATTTTTAACAATTTCATCAATTTCTTTCATTAAATCATCCACCTGGCCTTTGTTGGTTTTTTTATCAAACACCGGACGAACTTCAATGGCCGGATCAATTAAACCAGTCGGGCGAATAACCTGCTCGGCAATTTGCGAAGAGCGAGTCATCTCAAAATCACCCGGCGTGGCCGAAGTAAAAATAACCTGGTCAATTCTTTTGGCAAATTCATCAAACCGCAAAGGACGATTATCCAAAGCCGAGGGCAAACGCCAGCCGTACTGGGACAAAACTTGTTTACGGCTTTGATCGCCCGCGTACATACCGCGCACCTGCGGCAAACCAATATGCGATTCATCCATGATGGTTAAAAAGTCTGGTTTATTATCTTTCCACGGAAAATACGACAACAACGTATCAGGCGCTTCGCCGGCCAATTTTCCTGCCAAATGGCGGGAATAATTTTCTATGCCATGGCAAAAACCCAAAGTCTTCAGCATCTCCAAATCATATTTTGTGCGGCGCTCCAGCCTTTCCGCTTCCAAATATAATTCTTTTTTCTTAAAATAATCCAAACGTTCTTTTAGTTCTTTTTTTATTTCTTTCAGAGCTTCTTTCATTTGCGGTTCGGAAGAAATAAAATGCTTTACCGGAAATATCACGGCCTCGTTTAATTTTTCTTTCACTGTTCTCTTTAAAACATCAATCACGCTAATTTCGCTAATTTTTTGGTCAACAATTTCTACACGATAAGCGATTTTTTCCGAAGCCGGCATTATTTCCAGCACATCGCCGCGCGCGCGGAATTTTCCTCTTTCCAACGCTCCGGGAGTGCGGGGAAATTGAATTTTCACCAACTGGCGCATCAAATCTCCGCGCACAATCGCCTGCCCGACAGTTAGGTGCAAAGCGGATTCAAAATAATTTAGCGGTACGCCCAAATTATAAATACAAGAAACCGAAGCCACAATAATTACATCCCGGCGCGACATTAAGGCGCTGGTGGCCTGGTGGCGCAAACGATCTATTTCTTCGTTAATCATCGCTTCTTTATCTATATAGGTATCGCTGGTGGGCATATAGGCCTCGGGCTGGTAGTAGTCGTAATAAGAAACAAAATAATTCACCGAGTTTTCCGGAAAAAAGTTTTTGTATTCGCGGTACAACTGCGCTGCCAAAGCTTTGTTGGGCGCCATTACCAAAACCGGCCGGTTAAATTGGCTAATAATATTGGCCATGGAAAAAGTCTTGCCCGAACCGGTAACTCCAAGCAGGGTTTGATAGCGATTACCCTTTTTAAGACCCTTGACCAGCTTGGTTATGGCCGCCGGTTGATCACCAGCCGGCTTGAATTTTGAGTGTAATTTGAATAACATAGAAAAAACACCGATTTCTCAGTTTGTATAGGGGGTATGATGACCGATTTAGGCCAGTTTGTCAATATTATGTACAGTCAATTACCCTTGCCCTCTTTCTTATTCTGTGATAAAATATCACTACAAAAATGTCTGTAATTTAAAAATTACCAAATTTAAAATTCGTTATATTATGCCTATTAAGAGAGTGTCTAAAGGAAGGGTAGAAACTACAAAACCAAAAGCGGAAATTAGAAAGGCGTCCGCGCCAACAAAACCAATCGCTAAACCAAAAGCCAAAGTTTCCGATAAAGCCGACGCCAGTTACAGCGCCAAAAATATCACGATCTTGGAAGGCTTGGAAGCCGTGCGCCGCCGCCCGGGCATGTATATAGGTAGCACGGGTCCGGTGGGTTTGCATCATCTTGTTTGGGAAGTGGTAGACAACTCCATTGACGAAGCGATGGCCGGTTTTTGTACTCAAATAGATATCACTCTTTTGCCCGATCATTATATAGAAGTAAAAGATAATGGCCGCGGCATTCCGGTAGATATTCATCCGCAAATGGGTGTTAGCGCTTTGGAAGTGGTAATGACCAAGCTGCACGCCGGTGGAAAATTTGATGCCGGCAGTTACAAAGTTTCCGGCGGTTTGCACGGGGTGGGCGTGTCGGTGGTCAATGCCTTGTCTTCTTATACCAAAGCCGAGGTGCGCCGCGATGGAAAAATTTGGGTGCAGGAATATAAAAATGGCGGTATCCCGATAAAAAAAGCTCATCAAGTAGGCACAGCCAAAGACCGGGGCACAACTATTACTTTCCGCGCCGACGCCACAATTTTTGAAACCATAGATTACGAATGGAAAACAATTATCGACCATATTCGCCAGCAAGCTTATCTTTCCAAAGGCATTCGTATTTCTATTGCCGACAAAAGAACGGGCGAAGAAAAAGCCGCGGACAAAACCGCCGTTCCCTTCCCAAACCCGGCGTACCAATTTTATTTTGAAGGCGGCATCGCTTCGTATGTTCGTCACTTAAATCAAAACAAAGAAGTCAAAAACGAAACTGTTTTTTATATAGAAAAAGAATACGAAGGAGCAAAGGTGGAAATCGCTTTGCAATACAGTGATGAATTTACCGAATCTTTGTTCGCTTTCACCAACAACATTTACAACCCGGAAGGCGGCACGCACGTGCAGGGTTTTCGCACCGCCCTCACCCGCAGTTTAAACTCTTACGCGCGCGCCAAAAATATTTTAAAAGAAAAAGACGGCAACTTGACTGGCGAAGATGTACGCGAAGGTTTGAATTGCATACTTTCCATAAAAGTTACCGAACCACAGTTTGAAGGCCAGACTAAAGCCAAACTGGGAAACACGGAAGTAAAAACCGCGGTGGAAGCGGTGATGAACGACGAATTTTTAATTTTCCTGGAAGAGCACCCGCGGGATGCCGAAGGCATTGTGGACAAATGTTTGCTCTCCGCTCGCGCCCGCAACGCCGCCAAACTCGCCCGCGACACCATTTTGCGTAAAGGCGCTTTGGAAGGGTTTACTTTGCCCGGCAAACTAGCCGACTGTAGCAGCCGTCACGCCGAAGAAACCGAATTGTTTATAGTAGAGGGAGACTCCGCCGGGGGCTCGGCAAAACAAGGACGCAACCGGGAAATTCAGGCTATTCTGCCTCTGCGCGGAAAAGTTTTAAACGTGGAACGCGCGCGCCTAGACAAAATCCTTACCAACAACGAATTAAAATCGCTCATCATCGCTATGGGCACCAACATTGGCGAACAAATGGATATTTCCAAACTCCGCTATCATCGGATTATTATTATGACCGATGCCGATGTGGATGGCGCGCATATCCGCACCTTATTACTTACTTTTTTCTATCGTTATTACCCCACCCTTATTGCCGGTGGACATATTTTAATCGCCCAGCCGCCGCTGTACAGTTTAAAGTATGGCAAAAACATGAAGTACGCCTATAACGATGAAGAAAAAGAAAAAATACTTCTTGAAATTAAAAATACGCCTTCCGCCAAAAAAGAAAAAGATCAAAAGGTAAAAACTAAGGCGGAAGAAGCTATTGAGGCCGAAGAAAAAAAAGAAAACGATGAAATCCAAGGCATGGAAATAAACGGCATCAAAGTAAATATCCAACGCTACAAAGGTTTGGGAGAAATGAACCCCGAACAGCTTTGGGAAACCACCATGGATCCAAAAAACCGCATGATGAAACGGGTGACAGTTGAAGACGCCGAACTGGCCAATGAAGTTTTTGAGACCCTGATGGGCGACGAAGTGGCCCCTAGAAAAAAGTTCATACAGACACACGCGAAAAGTGTATCTAATTTAGATATTTAACCTATGCAATCAGGCAGAGAAAACTATATATCTTGGGATGAATGTTTTATGCGCATGGCGCACGTTATTGCCGAACGTTCCAAAGACCCCTCCACTCAAGCGGGCGCCGTTATTGCCAGCCAAAATAATGTCGTGGTTGGCATTGGCTACAATGGATTTCCGCGCGGCGTGGACAGCGATAAATTTCCTTGGGATAGAGAGGGAAACTTTTTAGAAACAAAATACGCCTATGTTTGCCATGCCGAAGAAAATGCGGTCTATAATGCCAACAACACCGTAAAAGAAGGCCGGATTTATTGCACCCTTTTTCCTTGCAACGAATGCGCCAAAACTTTAATCCAAAACGGCATTACCGAAGTTATTTTTGAAAGCGATAAATATCATGCTACGGACATGTCGGTAGCAGCGCGCCGGCTGTTCGATGGCGCGAAAGTTAAATACCGACAATACATTTGTGATTATGCCAAATAGCAAACTCATCCTCGGATTTGTGGGCTTGCCGGCCAGTGGCAAAGGAACCTCGGCCGAATATTACCAAAAAAAATACGGGGCCAGTACCTACCGATTTTCTACCATGCTTTTTGATCTGCTCCAAAGAATTTATGTGGAAACAAACCGAGACAATTTAATTAAAATGTCCGAAGCTATCCGCGGCACTTTTGGCGAAGACGCTATGGCTAAAGTAATGGCTAAAGACGCGACCAGCGATAGAAATAATCTTATCATTATAGATGGTATCCGCCGGATGGCAGACATAGAATATCTTTCCAAACTACCAAACTTTATTTTAATAGAAATTTTTGCTGATCCCCGCCTAAGATATGAAAGGTTAATTAAACGTTCGGAAAAACCAGACGACCAAACTAAAACTTTTGAACAATTTATGGCCGACCAGCAAAGATCAACAGAAATGACCATTCCTGAAGTCGCCAGTCACGCCAACGAACATCTGGATAACAACGGCACTGCCAATGATCTCTATAAAAAACTGGATAATTTAATTAGCAAATACCATGCGAGTTAAAATAAAAAGAATTGACGCTTCCCTGCCCCTACCTGCGTACCAAACTTCCGGCGCGGTGGCTTTTGATTTATACAGCCGGGAAGATATGGCTATTGCCCCCAAAACAATCGCTCTTATTCCTACCAACATCATTGTGGAAATACCAAAAGGATACATGCTAATGCTGGCGAGTCGCTCCAGCACCCCTAAAAAAAAGGGTTTGATGGTTCCCAACGGAATTGGTATAATTGACCAAGATTATCATGGCACCAAAGACGAGATAATGCTACAGGTTTATAACTTTTCTGATAAAGAAACCGCTGTCAGCCGCGGCGAACGGGTGGGCCAGGCGGCCTTTGTACGGGTAGACCGGAGCGAATGGGAAGAAGTGGCTGAAATGCCAGAAACAAGCCGTGGCGGATTTGGCAGTACGGGATTGATTTAACGAAATCACGTCGCGTAGCGTCCTTTGAAACGCGACGCTGTAACAAAATTTCTAATTTTTAATTAAAGAAATATGAGAAGAGAAATGCCCGGAGTCCCTGAATTTAAAGGGGTAAAAAAACCATCAAAATTAGAGTCTGGTAAAAAACCAGAGGAATTAGCAAAAAAGTTAGGCATAAAAACACACGAAGAAGACTGGGAAGACAAAATTGCGAAAGCGAAAGAAAAAATCAAACTAGCAGATGAACTTGAAGGGATAGAACTTGCCGATGAAGACTTGGAAAAAGTAAAATAAACAACCTATGCGCGCGTATTTGGACATTGTCCATAATATTTTAGCCAGGGGCGAACGCAAAGCCAATCGTACCGGTGTAGATACCATCGCCATCGCCGGAGCTATGTTTGAGCACGATATGGGAAGTGGTTTTCCTTTGCTTACCACCAAAAAAACTCCATTTAAAATGGTGGCCTCGGAATTAGAATTTTTTATCAAGGGTCTTACCGATAAAAAATGGCTACAAGACCACAACAACCATATTTGGGATGAATGGGCTTCTCCCGCCAAAGCTCCCTATGGCCATGATGACGCGGCCAAAGCCAAAATGAAAAACGAAAGAGATTTAGGCCCGATTTACGGCTTTCAGTGGCGACATTTTAACGCGGAGTATATAAGTTATGACACAGATTATACCGGACAAGGAATAGACCAGTTAAAAAAATTGACTGAAACTTTAAAAACAAATCCAAACGACAGAAGAATAATCGTGAACGCCTGGAATCCCTCCAAACTAGGCGAAATGGCTCTTCCTCCCTGCCATTACTGTTTTCAAGTTACGGTAATAAACGGAAAATTAAACCTGCTTTGGAACCAGCGATCAGTAGATACCATGCTGGGCCTGCCGTTTAATATTGCCAGTTATGCTTTGCTTTTGCATTTGCTGGCCAAAGAGTCCGGTCTGCAAGAAGGTAAGCTGGTTGGTTTTTTGGCCGATACTCATATATATGTCAACCACATAGACAACGCCAAAGAACAGTTGGCTAGAGATCCAAACACCTACCCATTACCAACCATCCAAACCGATAATTTCATCTCTATATTTAATTGGAAATGTGATGACAGTAAAGTTTTAAATTATCAAAGCTATCCAAAAATAGAATTCGCGATTGCGATTTAAAGTATGCCATTTTCCCTGATTGCCGCCGTGGCCAAAAATAACTGCATTGGCAAAAACAATAAAATCCCCTGGAATATTCCAGAGGATTTTCAGTATTTTAAAAAAACTACCCTGGGCAAAACCTGCCTGATGGGCCAGGCGACTTTTAAATCTATTCTCGGTTACCTGGGCAAGCCATTGCCCGGCCGCCAAACCGTAGTCATCACTCTGGATAAAAATTTTAAAGCGCCCGAGGGTGTGCGCATTTTTTATTCTCTGGATGAGGCCTGGGAAAAATTAAAAAACGAGGATGTTTTTATCTGCGGCGGAGCCAGCATCTATCGCCAAACTATAAATCGCGCGGATGTTTTATACATTACCTGGGTTGATCAGGAACCGGATGGCGATGTTTTTTTTCCCGAAATAGACAAAAATATCTGGAAGGAAGATTGGTGCGAAGACCACGACGGATTTTCTTTTGTTAAATACATTAAAAATTAGAGTGGTATGTTTATAATGATTGATGGCATAGATGGCAGCGGTAAAAGCACTATTGTACAGATATGGAAAGATTACCTTGCCGGCGAAGGCAACGCTATTTTTGATTTAAAACATTATTGGCAAACCACCGGCAAATACCCGGAGTTGGAAGAAACGAGAGCCTACGATTTTATTTTTAGCTGCGAACCGACTTATACCGGCATTGGCAAAGTCATCCGCGAAGAACTGGTAAAAATCGGCGCAGATTACTCTCCCCGCGCCATTGTGGAAGCCTTTTCATTAGACCGTTTAGTTTTATACAACAAAATAATAATTCCCTTGCTGGCCGGCGGCAAAATTGTTATTCAAGACCGCGGTGTCAGCACTTCTTTGGCCTATCAACATTTACAAAATCCCGAATTTACATATGATAAAATCGCCGAATTTACCGGCAACAAACTGGCGTTGGCCAACAGACCGGACCATTTGATTATCGCCAAAATTCCCGCCGCCAAGGCCGCCGCCAGAATAAGCAATCGTTTTGATAAAAATGATAATGCCATCTTTGAAAAACTGGATTTTCTAAAAAAAGCAGCGGAAGTTTTTTATTCTGATGAGTACCAAAAAATATTCACCGACAAGGGTACAAAAATTCATTACTTGAACGCCGAGTCCGAAATTGATATAATGAAACAAGAGGCCGTAGACCTTCTTAAAAAACTAATTAACCAAGCCTAATATGCTTAAAACAGCCACCGAGCTAATTGTGGAGAGTTGGGATTTATATCAAAAAAATTGGCGCAAATTCTTGCCATTTATAATCATGTTTTTCTTACCCACTCTCATTTTATCAGCTTTGGGGACAATTACTTTATACTTAGAGATGTATCTGCCTGCATCTTCATGGGCGAGCAACATCATAATTCTGGTTGTTTTTGCGGCCAGCATGGTTTTTGCCATTTGGGTAACAGTGGCTCTGGCTAAAACCATGCTGGATTGTTTGTTGGTCAAACCAACCGAATGGAAGGAGACTTTTACTACTTCCAGCAATTTAATCTGGCCGGTTATACTTACTTCTTTTTTGGTCGCTTTAATTGTGCTCGGTGGAACTTTACTATTCATTATTCCAGGCATAATCTTTACGGTTTGGTATAGTTTTACTTCTTATGTGGTAATTTTTGAAGGCGTTGCCGGACTTAACGCTCTGCGAGCCAGTAAATCTTTTTTGGTCGCTTTAATTGTGCTCGGTGGAACTTTACTATTCATTATTCCAG
>JBBUEJ010000001.1:0-7168 GCA_038056955.1 Patescibacteria group bacterium | reverse complement strand
AACGGGCTATGGCGAAGTTGGTATCGCGCATGCATGGGGTGCATGAGGCCGTGGGTTCGAGTCCCACTAGCCCGACGACTAAAAGGAGGAGGGGTAGAATAAGCAAACTGCTTTGCTTATGATGGGACGAGAACGCCGGAGCCATGTCCGCTCGCGCGGACGGCGAGGCGGTGGCCAGACCGCACTGCTCGAAGCAGGGCGAGTCGAGGCCGAGTCCCACTAGCCCGACAAAAACAAAAACTGGGTTTAAATCTTTTTGGGAAAAACTACGGATAAAATCATGGACGTGGCCAGCGCAAACATAATCACACCAAACGAAGCCAGGGAAGAAATATGCAGATCAAATATGCCGGCCAGCATTTTTAAACCGATAAATAAAAGTATAAAGGCCAAACCTTTTTGTAGGTGATGGAACCGGTGTAAGACGCTTTCAATGAGAAAGAATAAGGCGCGAAGCCCCATAATGGCAAAAATATTGGAGGTGAAAACAATGAATGGATTTTGAGATATGGCAAACACCGCCGGAATAGAATCAACGGCAAAAACAATGTCTGTGCCTTCAACCAAAAGCATTATTAAAAATAATGAAGTAAAAAGAAACTTCCCTGTTTCTTTACAGAAAAACTTGCCATTGTGATGATTGACGGAAAAAGGCAGAAATTTCCGCGCCAGTTGGATAATTTTATTTTTTTCAAAATCAACATGTTCTTCTTTTTTATCTTGCAATAATTTTATTCCGGTATAAAGTAAAAATGCCCCAAAAACATAAAGCACCCAGTGAAATTGGCCGATTATATAGGAACCGGCGCCTATAAAAATAGCGCGAAAAACTACAGCGCCCATAATTCCCCAAAACAACACCCTGTGATGATACTTTTCTTCCAGTTTAAAATAGCTAAAAATAAGCATGATAACAAACAGATTATCCACGGACAACATTTTTTCCGTTACATAGGCGCTAAGAAACTCGGCTGCCAATTCTTTGCTAAGAAATATAAAAATCAAAAATCCAAAACCAAGGGAAATAGCTATCCAAAACAAAGACTGGTTAAGCGCGGGCTTTAATTCTATTTTATGGCTGGTTCTATTCGCGTAACCAAGATCAAAAACCAAAAAACCTACGATGATAACGGCGAATAAAATCCACAGATATTCTTGAGCTTGCATACAAAAAAATTAAATTTCTATTAAAGTATTTTCACCGAGAATTACCCGGTGAAAATTATGGCCCTTTTTGACGATCACGACATTTGATCCCAAAATACTGCCGCTTATTTTTAAATCACAATCAATAACACATTTATTTAGAATTATTGAATCAGACAATTCCGCTTTTTTTATAATACTGCCCGCGCCAACAGTGGTATTGGGATTAACTACGCAATTCTCCAGCGTGCAATTTTCTCCGATTAAAACCGGGCCGGTAATTTTTACATTTTTATTGATGGTGGTGCCGACCCCAACTTTTACCTTGCCGCTTATTACCGCTCCGTCTTCTATTTTTCCTTCCATGGTAAATTTTTCCGCCGGCATTTCTTCCAACAATAGTTGGTTGGCAAAAATCAGGTCCTCCGGCTTGCCGGTGTCTTTCCACCAGCCGGTAATTTCTTTGTGGCTCACTTTAAATTTATTTTTTAAAAAATGCGAATGCACGCTGGAAATTTCATATTCACCGCGCGGACTTTTGGCTATTTGAGAAAAAGCCTGAAAAAAAACTTTCGGACCGTATAAATAAATTCCGGTCTGCGCTAAATTGTTTGGCGGACTGGTTGGCTTCTCTACCACATCTACCAACATCCCCTGTTGATCAAAAACCGGCACGCCAAATCTTTCCGGGTCGGGAACTTTGGAAAAAGCCAACATGCAATCGGCGTTATCATTGTGAAATTGATCAATTAACGGTTTAAGGCTGCCCAAAATAACATTGTCCGATAAATAAAACATGAATGGGTCGTCGCCAATAAATTTCTCCGCGCATTTTACCACATGAGCGATTCCTTGCGGACCGCCTTCCTGCTCAAAAAATTTAATTTTAATTCCCCAATGGCCGCCATCGCCCACATACTTGGATATCTGGTCTTCGCCCGGATTGGTGCTGATAAAGATTTCTTCCACGCCCGCCTCTACCGCTTTTTCAATGGCATAAAAAATCATAGGCTTATTGGCCAAAGGCAACAAATGCTTATTAATAGTGTTGGTGATAGGGCGCAGGCGCGTTGCCCGGCCACCGCCGGTTAAAATTGCTTTTCGTATTTTTCGCATACTACCAAAATATTATTTTTTGAACTACTTGCCAATATAAATTCATCAGCGGATTGCCCAGATATTTTAAAACCGGACTGCGCAGGCTGTTTTCATCAAAAATTACGGCGCCAATGGCGTTGCGAAGCAAAATCCGATCATTCACAGTACGCGTGGCCTGAATTTTTTTTCTTTTATCCAGCCATATTTTCCAATTTTTTAAATTTAACCAATACTTATAAACTGCCATTTTTTCTTTTATCCAGCCGTTCTTGATGGCAAAAAATATTAAACCAAATTCCACCAACAACTCCATCGGCAAAAATAATATTAATGTCGGCCATTTAAAATAAGTAAGCATTAAGGCGTGCCTGTTTCTTTCCATATAATAATACTTTTGCTTGTTTCTGCCAAAACTGTATTTGTGATAAAAAATGGAATCCGGCACCAGCGCCGGGCGATAACCAACCGCGCGCAAACGCATGGTATATTCCAAATCTTCATGATACAAAAAATAACCTTTATCCCAAAGGCCGTACATTTTAAATAAGTCGACGCGCATCAGCAAGGCGGCGCCGCTGGCATAACCGATATCTTGCGTTGGCTGTTGAAATATTAAAGTATCTTTACCGGCCCGAAAATTTCCGCAAAAGCCAAAACCCAAATAATGAAACGAGTTGCCGGCCGTGTTTATAAGATTGGTTTCCGGATGCATTAGCAACAAAGACTGCGCTTCGCCGATAGTTTTGTCGTTCTCCATGGCCTTTACCAGCGGCTCCAAGGCGTTGGTGGCCATAAACCCATCATTATTATGGAAATAAACATAATCATAGCCATTATTTATGGCCCACTCAATACCCGCGTTATTACCGCCGGCAAAACCCAGATTTTCTTTTTGCGGCAACAAAACCACCGGCGGAATTTCTTTTCCCGACAACGGTAAAATATTTTCTTCCATATACCTGACGGAAGAACCGTATTCAGGGTGCGGATTGTCTACTACCACAAAAGCCAGCCTGTCTTTAGGATAAGTTATTTTTTTTAAAGCGCTCATCACATCATCTATGTACGGCTCACAATGAAAGGAAAGATAAATGATGGCAATTTTAGGTTGCGGCATAATATTTATTATTGCCCCGCCACTTCCACATATATTTTAGCCAGCTTACCAAATGAATGCGGGCGAGTTTGTTTTTTATCAGCGCTTTAAAAATGCCCGGCACTTTCGCGGATTCACGCGCGTATTTATGTATTATAACAATATCGTGCGCGTAATACACCGGCCAACCGTGTTCCCACATAGCGCGGCACCAATCGCAATCCTCCAAGTACATAAAATAACGCTCGTCAAACCAACCAATTTGATTCACCACTTCTTGACGCACTACCATGGCCGCGCCCAACACCCAATCAACCGGCATAGTTTCATTATGATCAAAATCTTTCATCAGCAGTCGGTCGGAGTATTTTTTTATCCACTTGTATTTCTTATCAAAATTTATCTGCTTGAGCGGTTTAATTAAAATAGATGACAAATCAAACCGGTAGCAAGAATACTGCAATGTCCAGTCACTATTAAGGATCTTTGGGCCAATGCACCCTATTTTTGGATGAGCATCCATAAATTTAATAATGCGTTCAATGGTGCGCAGATTTTCCGGAATTGTGGTGTCTCGGTTCAAGGCAAAATAATAACGAGCCGGCGTGGCTTTAAACCCAATGGTATTGCCTTTGCCAAAACCCACATTACCGCCGCAATCCACATATTTTACTAATGAAAACTTGGCGGCTAACTCTTCTTTTAGACCATCTTTGTTTCCCGAATTATCTGCTACCGTAATTTGGACATCGTAAGGACAATTGGCAATATCTTTTAAAACCGAAGCAACCGCTTCTAAAATGTCGGCTTTCATTAAATAATTTACAAATACAATATTTATATCTTTCACACTAACTAATTCCACCACTGGCGC
Source organism: Patescibacteria group bacterium (assembly GCA_038056955.1). Classification (GTDB taxonomy): domain Bacteria; phylum Patescibacteriota; class Patescibacteriia; order Magasanikbacterales; family GWA2-37-8; genus XYD2-FULL-39-9. The sequence continues at coordinate 2,954 of JBBUEJ010000001.1, read as the reverse complement.
GTTTCTTGCCAGCTTATTTTTCGGAGCGATTTAATTAACCGGCGTTTTTTGGCCAAATTCTTACCAAACAGCTCTTTAAGTCCGCCCAGCACCTTTCTGTCAAACAACAAAAAGTAGATGAACTTCTTCAATTCATACCACAAAATCCAGGGAAAATCAAGGGCAAAGTTCTGCCAGTACTCGTTTTTGTACAAAGTCATCAAGTGATTTTTATAGCTGTGATACTTCACCCACTCGAATTGCTGTTTCTTGTTGGCTAAAGCAGAAGCATCATCGCTTTGTTTAGGACCGGCCGCGGAACGATCGTGGTAGGCTACCGCATCTAACAGAACATACGCTCTATAACCCCCGGCGGCCAAACGCCAAGCCAAATCCACGTCTTCTTTGTAAGAATGATAAGACTCATCAAAAATACTGCCGTCCTTATAGGCAATGCTTTTTATGACCGACGCTCTAAATGCGGGCAAGGCTCCGGAAACGCCGAATACCGGTAATACTGTGGTCGGTAATATACTTTTTAAATCAGGCCAATTTTGCTGCGTGTATTGCTCTATCACTCGCCTATTGCGATAAACTTTTAATCCTAACGCGTCAATTTGATCAGTAAAAACTTTTTCTGCAAAATTCCATTTCATTAATCTGGGAGATACGGCGGCCGCTTCCGGATGCTGATCCAAAAACATAACAATCTTTTCCAAACAATCCGGTGCTAAATACATATCCTGATTTAACAGTAAAATATATTCCGCGTCAGATTCTTTAAAAACCTGATTGTGCCCGCCGGCAAATCCCCTGTTTTCTTTATTGGCAATAAAATTATATTGAACAGGAAATGTATTCAATTCTTTTTTTATTAATTCTACCGTATTGTCGCTTGAATTATTGTCGAGTACAATTAGTATCCAATCCTTACAAATCTGTTTTTTTAAAGAATCAAAAAGATAAGGCGCATACTTTGCCCCGTTCCAAGTTACAAGATGAACAGCCAGTTTAGACATATTTTATCCTTTCCTCCATTTCCAAAAATATTGCGCCGTGCTTTTTATAAATTGTTTTTGTTTCCACAATGTGGTTCTCTTTTTAAAACTTTGTCCCACATAATCTACGCAACTAATAACCGGAGTATACATAATTTTTAGCCCGAGTTTTTTAACTTCCCGGCAAAGATCCACGTCTTCAAACCAGATAAAATATCTGGGATCAAACGCCCAACCTAATTTTTCATACACTTCCCGGCGCATCATCATAAATGAACCGCGCACCGAATCCACTTCTTGTTCTGCCTCCGGATTAAAATCTTTAAATAAATACTTATTAAGAATATCGGGAAATACATGCGGTAATTTAAAAATAATAGCCGCCTGATCCCAAATTGTCGGAAAACGTCTGGGTAGGGCGTCTTTATTTAAATTTCCATTCTGATCTACCAACTTGCAGCTAGCCAGGCCCGCATCCGGGCGGTTGCGCATCCACTCTACTATTTTATCTAGACTTCCCTCCTCCGCCCGCATATCCGGATTTAAAAAAAGCAAGAATTCGCCTTGCGCGAGCTTGGCTGCCTGATTGTTGGAAAAAGCAAAACCGGTATTTCTATCGTTTTTTATCAATTTGACATCACGAAATTCGTTGGCAATTATTTCCGCGGTTTTATCCGTAGAAGCGTTGTCTACGACAATTTCTTCAAAAGAAATATTTTTACAGCCGGCTTTGACTGATTTTATTTGCTCGCCAATCAAATCTGCCGAATTCCAGGTAACGGTGATGATTGATAAATCCATAGGACTACTTTTTCAATTGTTCCTTAAAAAAATCCACTACCGGAATAGCGGTTGGATCTATGCCTTGTAACATCGCCGAATAAAAACTGACATAACTAAACAAAACCAGAGCTTCGCACGCCTGCAAAAACTTATTTTTTTCTTGGCATGTATAAGAAGCATTGCCGATATTATTTTTATCAAGAATTTGTTTGGTAATGGCGTATCTTTTTTGCACCCGCTTGTCATATAACTCTGATTCCAGCAATAAAAATTTTATATTTTCTTTATTATTTTCCGGAAACAACAGGCCTTCCATTAAATAATGATTCATCTCTGGAACTACAAAATAACCGCTAAATCTTTTGGCGTTCTCGTTCATTTGGTTGGCCGCTATGTGCGCGTTGCCGGCTAAATGTTCCGAAGCGGCGAACCATACGCTTTTGCCGAGCAGGCTGGTAGCCAACTGTTTAGCCAGGTTTTTTTCTTCCGGATTATCCACGCCAAACAAATAATTAAATTTAGAGATGGTTTGTAAAACAGTTTTTATTTCCGTGGCGGATAATTTTAAAATACCGGTGTTGTCCAGCAAAGCAATCTGACCAAAGATAGAATACCCCAATCCCATTCTAGGCGATCCGCACGGATTGTTGTTGGTACTAAAAACTAAAGCAGGGATATGGTTCTGCTTGGCCCAGTCGGCCAATTTGCCGCCGGAAGCGATTACCATAATTTTCGCTTTCCGCTTTTTTGCATCGGCAACCGCGCTAATAATTTCTTCGGTTGAGCCCGAATAACTGGAGGCGATAACTAACGAATTTTTGGACACAAATTCCGGAGCCAAATACTTATTTACAATTTCCACGGGAATTTTAAGACTGTCTAAAAAAACAGATTTTATTAAATGCGCGCCAAGAGCCGAACCGCCCATGCCCAAAACAACTATATTGCTCGCTTTTTTATATGAAGACGGGATTTTCACTTTCTTGGCCAAAGCCAAAACTTCTGCCACCTGCTTGCCCAGCAGCTGAATACTGCCCAACATATTTTTTGAGTCTAACTGGAGAATTTTTACTTTGTCGTCTAGCATAATTTGATAATTAAAAGTTATGTTATTTTAGCAATTTATAACTAGTTTGTAAAGAAAAAAGAACAGGCTCCGAAGAGCCTGTCTGGCAGAAAAGAACGGGTAGGAGT